>DATKWE010000112.1:0-17135 GCA_035529735.1 Desulfobacterales bacterium
TTCCCGTGCTGTGTGCCTGTGTATACGCCTTCTTCTCTCCCTTTTCTCCCATGATTTCTCCTCTCCCGGATTTGCCGGCCAAAACAATATATCATGGCGAATGTTCTATTTTTTCATAATCTCAAGGGCCTGAAACGCATCTTTGCAATAGGCATCCGCACCGATCTCTCGCGCAAATTCGATGGATGTGGGGGCGCCGCCGATAAGGACCTTGACGCGGTCACGAATCCCTTCTTCTTTCAGTTTTTGAACAACCTCACCCATAACGCGCATGGTGGTGGTCAACAACGCCGAAAGGCCCAGAAAAGATGCCTGGTTTTCCTTGACCGTGGTCGTGATACGGTCCACAGAGACATCCGTACCCAGATCAATGACCTGGTATCCCGCCCCCTTGAGCATGATGGCTACAATATTTTTGCCGATGTCATGAAGATCACCTTTTACGGTGGCAATTACAAACTTACCCTTGCTTTCAACGCCCGCCTTGATCAAATGAGGCGCCAATAAATCCATGGCAACTCCCACACATTCGGCAGAGGCCAGCATGTCCGGAATCAAGTATTCTTTTTTTTCAAATTTTTCACCCACGGTTTCCATGGATTCGGTTAATGATTCCATCAATATCTTTTTGGGGTCTATATTTTGATCCAAAGCTTCGGTTACCAGCTCTGTTACCGCCGGCCGGCCTTCCAGGCCCGGATCAAAGCCGTCATCTTCAGCTTCCACTCTTCCCTGAATTACATTGAATGCAATCTTTTCAAGAAGTTCGCTGGTATTCATTAATCATTCCTCCCAATTAATTGTCTGATTATGCTGTTTTTAGACCCGGCAGAAGGCCCGGCACCTTATTATATATATCATTCACCACATCCGAGTCCAGGTGAGGGGCCGGCTTGGCTTCCAGACGAGCCATGTACTCAAGTGCGTTTTCAATGACGTTGTCTTTCTTATCTTTGGTTTCGAACTGATAAGGGCTGGATATATCTCCGCTGTGCATGGCTTTGCGAGCGTGGCGGGCAAAAAGCCGGTGGCTGGAGGCCATCACTTTTTTTACCATTTTAACGGCATCATCGGTATCTTGCACAGAAACCTTGGGCGCTCGAAGACAATGTTTGATCTTCCCGACCTGTTCATTGTCAAGAACAGCCTGCAGCGGGCAGAAACAGTTGGTGCGGTCCAAAAGACCAAACGCATAGTGGATATATTGTGCGCCGCTGGTTGCCATGTAAAGATGGGTAAACAGTTTCTCAAACATAGCCTGCATGCCCGGCACTTTGGCATCGCCTACGCCGGCAGTGGAATAGCATGGGATTTTATAATGGCGCGCCAACTGAACGCAGTCGATATTATACTGGTTGAATTCAGGGCAGCCGTAAAGGTCATGCAGATCATCCAGTCGAGCCCGAACCGGAACGCTGCCATAAAGCACCGGCGCACCTTCCCTGATGAGTTGTGTCAGTGTAATCCCGGCCAGAATCTCGGCGTTGATCTGGGCGACCATGCCGGCCTCTTGGATGGGTGCGGACGATCCTCCCTGGGGCGAAGAAGAAATGACAAGAGGCAACCCCGATTCGACAATGGCAAAAACCTTTTCAGCGGTGTCATCCACAATTTGCAGCGGGCTTTTAAAGACACAGGCGATAAAAGAAATGATGGGATTTTCTCTTAGCTTCGTTTCACCCCCTGCTATAATTTCCGCCATGGTTACAACATCTTTGAAACGTGCCAGGCTGGTCAAGCCGGCCTGCACATGCTTGGTGATATTGTTCAGGCTGGCAAAAAATTTATTAACATCATGGTTGTCGGAGGTAATCCCGGGGTCCTGGATGTTCAGCGGCCGGATAAAGAAATCCAGATGCTCGAGTTGTTCACAGAGCTTGGCCGCGCGGCTCAGCAAGGCCGTGCTGCCTCTGATCTCTGTGTAGCGAGGCACTTTTGTTTTGAGGGAGCTGTCTTTTTCACTGACAAAATCTTCCAATTCGGTTTCGAGCCATATATTGGCTTCCGATCCTGTTCCAAAATAAACCCTGGGAACTTCAGTGTCGAGAAGCAGGCGATTTTCCGGTTTGCGGGCGCCTAAAACAAGGCGTGAGGGAGCCTTGGCAACGGCTTCTTTAACAAGCCCGCCCGGAAAGCTTACCCGCCAGCATTTAGCCCCTGGGGCATCCTCTTCTCGAACTTTAGCGCCATGCTCTTTGAAAAGCCGGGCCGCCCGCTCGCTGTAACACCAAACGCCCGGATCAGACAAAATGTTCAGTGATGCTTGATCCAGCCATTGCAACTGATCACGGCTTAAGCGTTCATAAGGCTTTACCAATACCCCCGGTCTAAATAATTCAATCACGATATCCTCCTTCATTTATCTTGATCTTGAAAACTTGGTCCTATAGGCCAGAACAGAGTTGTCCGGCTCTGCCTTGGAGTTTTGTGTCTAAAATCGCAAAATCCAAGCACCAAAAAACAAACAAGCTCCAAACTACAAGCACCAAAATCCAAGGAAATTCCAAAGTTTGTTATTTTGAATTTCGGTCATTGTTATTTGTTTGGTATTTGACATTTGATATTTGGAATTTAATATACTCCATTTGAGATAGGTGCACCCCTATGGGGTGAAATCAAAGCCTGGTTCTATGGGCCAGGTTCTTTATTTTCTAAAGGCCCGCATGTACCGCCGGCAGTAACGGTCCTTGCCGGCCAGGACTTCTGCGGTTTTTATCGCGGCCGTCAATTCTTGATCCAAAGGATCGACAATGGCGGCATCAAGCCCTGCAAAGATGCACATGTGCAAAAAAGCTATATTGAGCCTGCGTCGTTGAGGCAGACCGTAAGAAACATTTGAAAGACCGGTCACCGTTTTAGCGCCGGGAAAACTTTTCTTAATGGCGAAAATGGTTTCAAGGGTGACCAATCCTGAGTTTATATCGGTGCTGATCGGCATAACCAAAGGATCAATATAAAGATTTTCAATCGGAATGCCGTACTTTTGGCAGGCGTTACAAATTTTTTCACAGGATCGCAGCCGGCCGTCCACCGTATTTGCAATGCCGTCTTCGTCCATGGCCAGGGCAATTAATAATGAATCATGTTGGGCGGCAAGCGGGACAACCGACTCTAAGCTGTGCTTCTCGGCTTTGGCCGAATTGATCATGGCAGGTTTAGCGTTTAAAGTTTCAAGACCGGCAGCAATTACCTTTGGATCGGCACTGTCAATGCAAGGCGGTGTTGCGACGTGGCCTTGAATGCTTTCTATCGCCCATTTGATGGATCGGATTTCATCTGCCTGTGATCCCACGCCGGTGCCGATATTGACATCAATATAATCAGCGCCAGCAGCCACCTGCTTTTGGGTTAAATCTAAAAGACTTTTGGTATCACGATTTAATATTATTGTTTTTACAGCATCAAGGGTGGCGTTAATTTTTTCCCCAATGATGATCATAAACGCTTACCTCCATCACCTTTTCATATGATACCATCTTGCAGCCCGGGGATCTCTTTGCGGATCTCGGTGCGCATTTCAGAAGAAAGAATAGGTATTTGAGGCTTTGCCAGAATTTTCCCGACGATTTCTGTAGCCCGAGCCTGGGCTGATTTGGCACCTTCTCTTTCCCAGTCTTGCCGGTTATTCCTGTCACTAAGCTGAGGCTGATACAGTTCGGTGCGCATAAATTTACGCGTATGGCGGTTGGAAACAAAATGGCCGCCCGGCCCCGCTTTCTTCAAAACATCGAAAGCCAGGGTTTCATCGTTGACCTGGATTCCTTCCACAGCCCGCATAATCATCCCTATAATTTCATTGTCTATTACCAGCTTGTCGTATGAGGCGGTCATGCAAAACTCAATAAAACCGGCGGCGTCATGAATAAAGTTGCCGCCCGCCAGTGCGACCAACAAACCAGTCAAAGCCGATTCATAACCGGCCTGGGTATCATTGGTTTTGGCATCAGACATGCCGGCTGTGGAATATAAGGGAAGTTTGTAAAAGCGGGCCATCTGGGCTGCAGCGGCATTCAGCAGGCCCATTTCGATGGCGCCTGATAAGTACTTCATGTCACGCATATCGGTAATCGAAGCGACACTCCCGTATAATACCGGAGTGCCCGGGTTAACCAATTGGGTGAGCATAACACCGATGAGCGTATCCACGTTCAGCACAACCAGATTGCCGGCCAAGGTAATGGGAGCGGTAGCACCGCAAAGCGGCTCTGCCGGTACGACCACAGGTATACCGTGCTTTGCAACCTCCATGGCAAGTTGACCATAGCTTTGATCAAGTTTAAAAGGACTGATGTTACATGCTACCATGGATATAAAGGGGCGCTTTTTGAGTTTTTCCGAAGAACCGGCGATAATTTCCGCCATACGGATGACATTTCTCACCCCTTCCACCGTATAAACCCCGCCCATGATATGCTTGCGGGTATTGTTGAGAGCCGCGCCGAAGCGGTTAACGTCTACATTTTCAACCGGCAGTTCATTGGGGAATACGTTGAGCATGTAAAAGTGAATGTTGTCTAAGGCATCTACCAGGCGGGCCATTTTGACAATGTCTTCGAGTTTTGATCGCCGCGCATCGGTGCTGCCCGGATCTTGGACATTCAGGGCGGTTCCGCCGGTTCCCATATAAACATTGCTTCCGCCGATTTCACAGTCCAACTCACCATTATCAGCCCTTCCATAAAGACGGACAACCGAAGGGGCCGATTCGATCAATTTTGCAACCAGATCCGGATCGAACTTGGCCACTTTGGCAGAATCGTCGACATCAGCACCGGCTTGTTTAAACAGCTCCAAGGCTTCCGGAAAATTCACCTGTATGCCGACTTCGGAAAAGATCCGCAGACTGGTTTTGTGTATTTTTATAATATCTTCATCGGCCAGAGGCTTGTACTGCCCTCCGGGCAAGCCTTTCCTCGTGATCATCTAAACCTCCATTATTAGATTAAATCTGGTGCAAAGTTAATGGGCTAAATTTCTTCGCTCGGAACAATTCCTTCGGCTGCACTCCAAACAAGGATTATAAGAATCGGTGGATGGGTTCGAATTGAACGTCGTTATTCCGAAAACACCGGAAATAGACTTGCGGGGTTGCATGAAGCAGGAATCTGTGAGTTCAACGTCCAACTCATTTGAATCGAACATGCTAAACAATTTTTTCTGGTCGGTGATCGGCCAATCACAATACCCAGGGCTGAAGCATAAGGTCACCTGTTTTTCCTGGTTTTCATATTTGTTTTTCATGCGCTGATGAAACGTTGCCACCATATTATCAACAGCTACGGACGCCATGGCGTCCAAAATGTATGCTTCTGCCAGATGCTTTTCGTCCATAAGCCGGTTGATCTCGTCTTCAATGCCATCACCTAACGTGACAATATAACAGACGATTTCCTCGCAGTCCTTTAACGTTTTTGAAAGTTTTGGGCTTTTAAATTCCGGCCCTTGGTCAAGATGAACGGCGCCTTTCTTGACTGAATCGACCCCCATATTCTGGTGGTACAAAGAAGGATCGATGAGTTCGTCAAACACCGCTTCCATTTTTTCTATTTTCGTGCAGGTCGAACGGGGAATATCACCGAATTCATCACCCCCCAAGAGCCTGGCCAGGGCATCTTCATCTACGATCGGTTTTATTTCCATCTTAAGATTACCTCATATCAGAAAACTTATTTTGCAAAAAATACGACCTTTTAAAAATATTCTCTTTAGCTCAATTTTTGCGTCAAACTAAGATTGTAATCCTCGAAATACTCAATATACTCTTAGGATTAAAATCTTAAATTCCCCACACGTAAGGTCAGAGATCTTCGACTTGAATTTGAACAAATTCGAACATTTCTTAAAGGTCTCAATATCTCATTCAGAATGACTTTAGTTTAAATTATTTTAATTGAAACTATTATATCAATAAAAATCTTTTGTAAAGTCTTTTTCCATAAATATTCAGGTTGGGCTGTTTGAGGAGGGCCTCAGCAATCAAGAAAAAGATAAAATCTGAAGTGTTATTTGACCTCCAGATCCTGGACGTCAAGCATGTCGGTAAGCATGTTTAAGGAACTTACGATCTGCTCTTTTTTGGCGTTTTTAGTTTGTTTCAAACCATCAATGATCTTTTGCTGGATGGGCGGCGGGGCATTTTGGGCCAAATTCTTTCCGGCTTCGGTGAGTTGGATGGTAATCACGCGGCGATCCGGAGAGTTTCGCATCCGTTCCGCAAGACTTTTTTTTTCCAAGCGGTCGACAACGCCGGTGACTGTGCTGGATTTGACCATCATATGCTTGGCGATTTGAGAGAGAGGCAAAGGGCCATGTTCATAAAGTGTTAAAATACAGTTGAGTTGTGCTGCACTGATCTGATATTTTTTGTTTAATTCTTTGGAATAGAGTTCGCTCGCCTGAATAAGCCTTCGGATCGAAAAGATAATCTGCTTTGTATGATCAGACGGCAATTTTTCGTCTATGGTATTCAGATCGACGCTACTGTGAGTTGACATTTTATTTTGTTCCTGTTAAAAATTTTATAGCTCAAACAATTCATTAGTGCATATAAATCAATAAATCAATGTAAATAATTTTTATCCTCTAAACTATTTTTTATTATTCATATCCAAATGGCTTATCTGACAGACCATCAAAGAAACCATGATCAAACTAACACGTGTTTTTAAAACATTTGATGGCGGCCGCTCCTTTGCAGTCAACGATATTTCTCTTGATGTTGCTGTAGGGGAAACCCTGGTGCTTTTGGGTTCGTCAGGCTGCGGTAAAACCACCACTCTCAAAATGATCAATCGTCTGATCGAATCTACCAAGGGTACCATCGAGGTTAACGGCCGAGATGTAATGGATCACGACCCTGTGGAATTGCGCCGTCAAATCGGTTACGTTTTTCAGGGTATCGGCCTGTTTCCCCATATGACCGTCAAACAGAATGTAGAGATCGTGCTTCGGCTCCTTGGCCGGTCGTCTGACAGCAGAAAGCGTCGAGTTCAAGAACTCTTGGAGCTTGTCGGCCTTAATGCCAAGGATTTTTCCACAAGATTTCCGGACGAACTTTCCGGTGG
Source organism: Desulfobacterales bacterium (assembly GCA_035529735.1). Classification (GTDB taxonomy): domain Bacteria; phylum Desulfobacterota; class Desulfobacteria; order Desulfobacterales; family UBA11574; genus JAAXQD01. The sequence continues at coordinate 7,065 of DATKWE010000112.1, forward strand.
TCAGCAGCAACGAGTCGGCGTAGCCCGAGCCCTGGCAGCCGATCCTGCTTATTTATTAATGGATGAGCCCTTCGGTGCTCTCGACGCCCTAACCCGGGAGTCGCTCCAGCAAGAACTGTTAGCCCTGAAACGGCGGCTGCAAAAAACCATTATCTTTGTGACACATGATATTTTTGAAGCTCTTTTGCTCGGTGATCGCATTGCAATCCTTCACGAAGGTTATTTGCAGCAGATTGGCACCCGAAAAGATATACTGACTTCGCCCGCCACAAAGTTCGTTCGCGATCTTTTTGCCAAACCGGCCAGACAACTTGACGTCTTCAAGGATCATTCATAATGGGAGCTGAACACTTGATCTCATATGTTGCCGAACGCCTGCCGGAACTATGGCTTCGAACCGGGGAACACCTCATGCTGACAGGATGCTCTACTCTGGCTGCCATGTTCATCGGAGTCCCTGTTGGTATTCTCATATTCCGGACCACCTGGTTACGCGGACCGGTAATGGGAGTCATTGGTATCCTTCAGACTATTCCAAGTCTGGCCATGCTAGTCTTTTTGCTGGCGTTACTCAAAAAAATCGGTGTACTGCCTGCCATCATTGCTCTGATAATTTATGCCTTGCTGCCCATTGCTCGAAACACCCTTACAGGACTCGAGGAAGTCTCCGCTGAGGTAATGGAAGCTGCCGAAGGAATCGGTATGCAAGAATACCAGCAGCTCATGATGGTCAGAATACCTTTGGCTACGCCGGTAATCGTGGCAGGTATCCGAACTGCGGCAGTGGTGGGTGTGGGTATCGCCACCCTTTCGGCTTTCATCGGTGCCGGCGGACTAGGCCAGTTCATTAATCGTGGTCTGGCTCTATCCAATACAAAGCTCATCCTTCTTGGTGCAATTCCTGCTGCACTGCTGGCCTTGGTAGTAGACTTTTCCATCGGTGCTTTTGAGTGGGGACTTCGACCGGAAAGAAAAAGGGATAAAAAAGGATCGGTTCAGTCGTTGATGCGGCCGTTGGCCTTTATGTTGCCCGTTGCTATAATTCTGACCAGTATGGTCACCTATTTTACAAAACCCGGATGGGTTTTTGAATCAGCAACACGATTGGAGACAGGTCACAGAATCATCCGGATTGCGACCAAAAATTTTACCGAACAACTCATTTTAGGGGAGATGATGGCCCAACTCATCGAAGCTAAAGCCAATTTTATGGTGGAACGCCGATTTAATCTCGGCGGTACAATGATCTGTCACGGGGCTCTGGTCAACGGAGAGATCGACCTTTATGCCGAATACACCGGAACGGGATTGACGGCGATTTTAAAACATGAAGTGATTACGGATCCCGAAGAAGCGCTTTACCATGTAACCAAAGCTTACCATGAACGTTTTGATTTACAGTGGCTGGAACCTTTTGGATTTAACAACACTTACGCAATTACGGTCCGAGCAGCCGATGCTGCGCAAAACGGATGGAATACGATATCTGATCTTGTAGAATCGGCGCATAATCTTTTTGCGGGTTTTACTGCGGAATTCGCTGAACGACCCGACGGTTATCCAGGGCTCCGCCAGACCTATACCCTGCAATTTGGTGAGGTCCGAGATTTTGACCCCTCTCTGATGTATGAAGCCATTCGTAAAAAAGAAGTGGATGTGATCTGCGCCTTTGCCACTGACGGTCGTATTGCAAAATATAATTTGAAACCGCTCAAAGACGACCGGAACTTTTTCCCCCCTTATCATGCAGCACCGGTGATAAGAACGGACATCCTGAAAAAAAACCCCGAGCTTGCCGATGTTCTGAAACTTTTAGGAGGAATCATTGATGACGCAACCATGCAGCGCTTGAATTTCGAAGTGGATGCAAAACAACGCAAAATAGCTAAGGTCGTGGAAGAATTTTTAAGAGCCAAAGAAATCCTTTAAAAACGGAAAAAAATAGGTTGGAAAAAGAACTTTCAAATAAACAATAAGATTTGAGATATCTGCAATGACATCACACTATCAAGTGCCTGATTTTTTTTTGTGATAACATAATACCGTATCGCCAAACGATAGCGGCAGAGCTAACTGAAATTTCGTTTCGCTATCAAGTACAGTCCAAATTCACCCCTATTCCTGTCAAATCAAGTATCGGCCCATTCATCTAACTCTATATAGAGTTTAGACTAGCATCGGGTCCACCCACACTCCATGTTGGAGCAGACCAGACACCCTTCGGCCCGGTGAACGGTAGCGCCGCAATCCGGGCAGATGGTATTTTTATCTTTGGGTGCATTCATTTCGTTAAAATAACTGTCAGCATCTTGAATCTGTTTTGCCACTTCCCGATACACGTCCGCATGCTCTAAAGCGACTTCAAGCCCCATTCCCATGCCGGCCGCACAGCTGTTGACCTCCACATCTTTACCTGAAGATATGGCCTTGGTACACGCCGGGCAATGAATCGATTTCATGGAATTAATTATCTTTTCAGGCGGCACACCCGCCCGAAGGCAGTAAGACATCAGTATGCCGAGCGCCTTGGTGTTGGCAGCGCAGCCGCCGCCGACGGTCCGGATGAAGACTTCTACAACACCGTCTTGGTCAAAATGTGGATCGACATAGAGTTTGCCGCAGGCTGTTTTCATCTTCAGGCTGGGACCCGTCGTTGCCCGGGGACGATGCTTAAGTTTCCCCCTGTCCAATTCATCCGCGCCTTCGGTTTCCACCTCTTTTTTTTGGGTGTATAGCGCCTGAACATCCCGGGAGCCGTCTCGATAAAAAGTGATTCCCTTACACCCCATTTCCCACGCTTTGAAAAACGCTTCGCCAATTTCAGATTTATTCGTGTCGTAGGGTGCATTGATCGTCTTTGAAACGCCTGAATCCACGCCTCCGGTCTGAAACGCCGCCTGAACTCTGATGTGCTCCTCAACGGAAACATCTTTGGTTGTTACAAAAAATTCAGGCAAAATTTCGGCCTCTTTTCTTTCATGCCATTCCCGAACGACATCGGGAACAATGTCGAGCGTTTCACCTTCAAGACACGCTTTGGTATAGTCGAATGCGAAGTTTGGTTCGCAGCCTGACGAACAGTTGGCGATCAAAGAGAGGGTGCCGGTGGGCGCAATGGTCGTCAGGGTGCCGTTGCGTCTTTTGGGGCCGGAAAGCGTGTATTCTTCATAGACCGGCGCAACACCTTTTTCTTTGCCCAGCTCCGTGGAGGTCTCATTGGCCACATTATAAATATCGGCCATGATTTCTTTTGCCAGGGTGACGGATTCCTTCGATCCGTAACGGATGTGAAGTTTGATGCACATATCGGCAAAGCCCATAATCCCCAGACCGATCTGTCGGGTCTTTAAGGTCATGTCTTCAATTTCCGGAATGGGATAATTATTTACGGAGATTACCGAGTCGAGAAACCGTACCGCCGTCTTTACTGTTTTGCGCAATTTTTTCCAGTCGACTTCAGCCGCTCTTTCTACCCAATCCCCCATGATCATCTGTGAAAGATTGATGGATCCAAGGTTACACGAACAGTACGGCAGAAGCGGCTGCTCTCCACACGGGTTTGTCGCCTCAATTTCACCCATTGAATGTAACGGATTGTTTCTGTTAATGGTATCTAAAAAAACGATTCCCGGCTCTCCGTTCTTCCAGGCGCCGTCGATAATTGTTTCCCATATCTTGGATGCTGAGACTGTCTGGTACACTTTACCGTTGAAGACCAGCTCATAATCTTGGTCATTTTTAACAGCCTTCATAAAGGCATCTGTGATCCCCGCCGACAAATTGAAATTTTTCAGCGTCCCTTCTATGGTTTTAGCCGCCACAAAGCGTTCAATATCCGGATGATCCACCCGCAATATACCCATGTTGGCGCCCTCACGGGTTCCGCCTTGCTGTATGATATCTCCGATGGTAAAATCGAATATTTCCATGAAGGAGAGGGGGCCGGAAGCGGTTCCCCCGGTTGAATGGATGGGGTCCCCTTTGGGACGCAGACTCGAAAAACTCATGCCTGTTCCGCCGCCGTATGCCTGCACGTCCACGGCGTCGGAAAGGGTTTTGAAGATGCTTCGTCGACTGTCTTCAATCGGGAGGACAAAACATGCACTCCCACAGCCTTCATTGCGGCCAAAGTTTCGCAACGTGGGGCTGTTGGGCAGAAAGTCGAGGTTTAGCATGATTTCTTTATACCTTTTTTCCCATTTTACACGATCTTCCGATTTTTTTTCATCACCTGCCACTTTATGGGCGACCCGCTCACACAGTTTCTCCCAGGTTTCACCCTCTGCGAAATATCTTTTTTGCAGTATTTTTAAAGCGTTTTCCGTAATTTTCATTTTTCCTGTCTCCTGGACGTTTACCCGCATATTTCACAAGCCGAGTTTGACGTCCCACTGAAATAGGCCCGGCATTTCCTTGGGCACGCATTTCACAGGGCGGATGGCTGGAAGGTATGGTCTATAGAAAAGGTATCGGCTTTCCGGTGTGATAGGCCAGGGCCTGACATGTTGCGATTAACCGCCCATCCTTTTCCATCACCCTGATTTCAAAACTGGCTGTTTTTTTGGTCCGGCTGACTTGGCGCGCTTCGGCACGCAGACGCTTTCCAGGTTCCGGACTGGACACGTATGTGACATTCACGTTCAAGGCCACGGCAATGGTGCCTTCTGTCTGACACGCCGCCTCAAAGGCTTCGTCGATCAAGCCAAAGATGGCCCCGCCATGCGCCCGATCGTAGATGTTGTTCATGGCCGACGGATCATAGGTCATCTCCACCGCGGAATATCCGAGTTCCAGATCTACCAGTTCCATGTTCAAAGCCTGTGCAAAGGTCTCCGTCTCAACCGCTCGAAAAATAGCTTCTTTAACCTTTGGGTCCATGAATCACCTCGAGTATTGCCCTAAAATTGATGAACGTGTGAGATGTAATTTCGTTCAACGATATTTCCTTAGGTTTAACGGATAACCGATAACTCCGAATCGGTAATCCGGCGATTTGGAGGGTATAATAACAAAAAGAAAGTGGCGGCGCAAATAAATAAGGCAGGATCGCTCATGACGACCCGATCGCTAAAAGTGTTGATGCATCACTCTAATGTGTTGTTTTTATATGCAATAGAAGGTAAGATTACCAAAAACATATTATATCGATAGTTTTTGCTTGTTTTTGGTTATATATCAGGGAATTACAGGGATCTTTCAACACGTTAAGCGATCGGCTCGTCGCTCATGATCCTGCCTTATTTGCCTTGAATTTATTCCAAGGCAGCGTCTGGTTCGGTTGAGCCATTCGCCAAATTTGAGCGTGGAGTCGCCCGAACTGTTAAGAATAAACCCGCGCTATTTTCAGGATAGCGCACACAAAGGGTCGAGCGATATTTGTCTCCCCTTTAACGTGACCTTAGAAAATCTGTAACACCACCGATCGGTTCAAGCACAATTAATTTTTTGCTAAAAATCCTATAAATAAATGTGTCTTGTATGTCAAGGAAAATTTGCCACAATATATAGTATCAAAGGATTTTTTCCGGAAGGATAATAAAAATGAATTGCCTGGAAATAATCGATTCAGAGTGATATTATTTTATAATGGTTCCCAAGGGTTATTTGGATTTGGAATGTAGGTTCAGAATTATTGCGATTTCGCTTTCCAAACGTTGAACTGGCCAACGATGTTCTGACCGGCGAATTTTCTGGAGGTGTTTAAAAATGGATCAAGCCCCGTATGGTAAAAAAAGAGTTGTTTTAGTTATAGACAGCGACCCGGCCAGAGGTGCCAGGCTCAAAAGGATTCTTAACAAATACGGTTACCGAGTCTATACCGCCGTGAACTTGAAAGAAGCCCGTCGGACGCTTGCAGAAAAGAAAAAGATAGATGTTGCCCTTTTATCCTTGAAAATATTCGACCTTGCCCCTGAGCAGATTATCAAAGATTTTAAACTCGGAAAGCCGGTGATTGTGATTCTGGAAAGATTCTCCGAGGAGGTAGCAGCTTCAGCTTTGAAAGCCGGTGCGGTAGACTTTCTTACCTGTCCCGTGGATTCTAAAGAGCTTGTAAAAAGATTGGGAGTATGTGTCCGTATGGCAGACGACGGCGGATATGAACGGTTAAGGATCGACGTTTGCGCCCCGATGGAAAAGGACGGCGGCGCTTCAAGATTCCGGAAACGGATTTTTCGAGATTTATATCCCAGGTCAACTGAAAAAGAGCTGTTGGACCTTGGGTATGAGAAACTGGACCGGTTGGGAATCGGTAGCTTCGGCGAGGTCTGGAAGATCAAAGACGTAACCAAGGACCCGCCAAAGATTTTTGTTGCCAAGATTTCCCTGAACAAAAAATTTAACGCCAAGTTTGAAGAAGAGGCCCATATATTAAGAAAGCTCGCCGGACATGAAGGGGTTCCAAAGGTCTTTGAGATTATAGAAATAAAAGACAAAAGAGCACTGATTCAGGAGTTTATATCCGGGAAAACACTTTATGAGGTGATTGAACGGGAGCTCGAGGAAGCGGAAATAGCGTCGGTGGTAATTCAGCTTACAGACGTGGTGGCGCATTCCCACGACATCGGGATCATCCATCGGGACATAAAGCCGGGAAACGTGATGGTTCAGCCTGACGGGACCATAAAGCTTCTGGACTTCGGCGCGGCCAAAGAACTCAGAGAGAAAGAGCTGTCCGAAACGGTAACAGGCTCCCGGCCCTATATGGCACCCGAGCAGATAATGGGAAAAAGCCAGCGGCGCTCGGACGTCTGGGCCCTTGGCGTCGTTATGTACGTGCTTTACACAGGGATGTTCCCTTTCTATCATGAAGTGGAGAAGGTGCTGATGGACATAATCCTTAGGGTTCCACCGTCTCCACCGAGCAAATTCAACGAAGAATTAGATCCGGGAATCGAGCGCATCATATTGAACTGCCTGGAAAAGAGCCCGGAAAACCGCTATCCTGATGCCCGGGCGTTAATGGAGGATATCATCAACTCTTTTCCAGGTTATGGAGAAAATATTTTACCCCTCTACTAAATCCGTTCTGCGTATCTTACGAAGGAGTTCATTAATTATTCGACATTGAAACGTTGAGAAACCCCTCCATTCGTCCAATCACTGGGTCAGGCTCGATTTTTACACGGGCTTTTTTTTGAGAAGCTCCAGGGCTTTCTGGACAACGTTATCCGCTGTAAATCCGAATTTTTCCATGGTGGTGCCACCCGGTGCGGACGCACCAAAGCGTGTTATGCCGATAACGGCGCCGCCGTCGCCAACATATCGTCCCCACCCCATCGGAGAACCGGCTTCCACAGCCAGACGCGCAGATACATCCGGCAAAAGCACACGTTTTTTATACGCCGGGGAAGTCTTTTCAAAAAGCTCCCAGCTGGGCATGCTAACGACCCGTGCGGCAATCCCTTTCTGTTCGAGACGCTGTTTGGCTTCCAGGACAATATGAACTTCTGATCCCGTACCGATGAGAATAATGTCGGGGTTGCCGTCACAATCGGCCAGGACATAGGCGCCTTTTTTCAGACCATATTCGGAATTATTCGGTTTCAGCACCGGAAGTTTTTGGCGGCTGAGAATCAGCACCACCGGACCGTTTGTCGTCTTTAGAGCCTGACGCCAGGCCTGGGCAGTTTCCGTAGCATCCGCAGGGCGTATCACCGTAATGCCTGGAATTGCCCGCAGACTGGCCAGCTGTTCCACCGGCTGGTGTGTGGGTCCGTCTTCGCCCACGGCAACACTGTCATGGGTAAAAACATATATGACCGGTATTTTCATGATGCAGGCAACCCGCAAGGCCGGTCTCAAGTAATCGGCAAAAACCAGAAATGTTCCGCCATAGGGCCGCAGACCATTGTGAAGATACATACCGGACATTATTCCGCCCATGGCATGTTCCCGGACACCAAAACGGATATTCCGGCCGTCGTAAGCATCTTTTTGGAACTCATGGGAACACTCCATAAATGTTTTGTTTGAAGGTGCCAAATCCGCAGAACCACCGATCAGTGTCGAAAGTTTTGGGGCAATGGCATTCAGGGCTTTACCGGATGCCGCCCGGGTTGCGATGGGACCTTCCAAAATTGAAAAATCCGGTATATCCTCATCCCATCCTGTGGTTAAAAAGCCGCTCATGGCATCCACCCATTTTTTTGCCATATCCGGGAATTTTTTGTTGAAGACCTGATATTTTTCCAGCCATTCGGCTTCGGCTTCTTTTCCGGTTTCAACACATTTTCTGAATTCGTTCAGCGCCTCATCGGGTATGTGAAAGGTGACATTTTCCGGAATACCGAGAAATTTTTTGGTGAGACGGACCTCTTCTTCACCCAGCGGAGCCCCGTGGGCATCGGCGGTGTCCTGCTTGTTGGGGCTTCCAAAGGCAATATGGGAGCGCAAAACAATTAAAGACGGCCGATGGGTTTCAACTTTGGCCGCCTGGAGGGCATGGAAAACGGCATCGACATCATTTCCGTCATCGACTTTTAGAATATGCCAGTTATACGCCTTGAAGCGAAGCGCGACATCTTCTGTAAAGCATATATCCGTGCTACCTTCTATGGAAATTTTGTTGTCGTCGTAAATGCAGATCAATCTGCCAAGACCCAGATGTCCGGCAAGGGATGCAGCTTCACTGGAGATCCCTTCCATCATATCTCCGTCCCCGCACATTACGTAGGTATAATGGTCGACAATCTCATGCCCGTCCCTGTTAAATCGGGCAGCAAGATGTCGTTCCGCCATGGCCATGCCCACCGCGTTGGCAAAGCCCTGACCCAGAGGGCCGGTTGTGGTCTCCACCCCCGGAGTATGTCCGAATTCCGGATGACCGGGAGTTTTGCTGTCCCACTGCCGAAAACTCTTTAGATCATCGAGGGTAACCCCGTACCCTGAAAGATGGAGCAGGCTGTAAAGGAGCATGGAGGCATGGCCGCATGAAAGCACGAAGCGGTCCCGATCGAGCCAGCCGGGGTTTTCGGGATTGTGTTTCATAACCCGAGTCCAGAGGACGAAGGCTGCCGGTGCAAGGCCCATGGGTGCACCGGGATGTCCGGAATTGGCCTTTTGAACCGCATCCATGGAAAGTGCACGGATTGTATTAATACAAATTTCATCGATGTTTACCCGGCTTTCAGACAAGCCTTCATTCATGATTCGTTTCTCCTTTTTTCAGTAAGCAGTACATTGTGAACAACAAATTCCGATTAAAGCGCTCTAAAATATTCCGGCTTGAGCGATATTTTACCTGCCAACGCTTCATCAATAAGGCGAAGCGTCACCGCCTTGTCTTTGGGCAGCCTTGCCTTGATGGGAAGGTAATTTGAAGCGTGATTGGCATGGAAAAGCCCCTTTGAAAGCTCAGTGGCGGCGATCATGCTTTTGAGCTCATTCAGCATCTCATCCGGTTCAAGAAGGGGAAATTTTCCATCGACCCAATCCTGATATAACGGTGTTCCGGGAATGAGCATAAGGGTCAGTGCACCCACATATTCCGGGTCTATGGCGGAAAGTACCCGCCCGGTTTCCCGAGCATGTATCTGAGATCGCTTTTTGCCGGCAATCCCCAGGAGCACCGTAATAGACAGTTTCATCTCTGCCGCCCTTGCCTTTATCCCCATTTGGATCATCTCTTCTGATGTTGCACCTTTGTTGATTTTTTTCAATGTAACATCATCACCGGTTTCCAATCCCATGTAGAGGATACCCAGACCATGGGCTTTCAACGCTTTGAGTTCGTCAAGGGTTTTCATTTTAATGCTTTTGCAATTGGCATATGCACCCACCCGTGTTACCCAGGGAAGCTGTTTTTCAATTTCCATTAAAATATTCATCAGTCTTTCCCGGGGAACAATCAACGCATCTCCGTCACAGAGAAATACCCGACGCTGGCGGAGACAATGATTTGAAGCGAACGCGATATCCTCCATAATTACGGAATCCGGTTTTATGCGGAAGCGCTCCCCTTGGTATGCGCCACAGAATGTACATTTGTTTCGAGAACACCCAACCGTTATCTGAAGCAGAATGCTGTTGGCTTCGCTGGGCGGCCGAATGATATTTCCCTCATAGTGCATC
>DATKWE010000113.1:0-10889 GCA_035529735.1 Desulfobacterales bacterium
GCTAAATTATTACCACAAAATTTCAGTTGGAAAGTTCATCTCTTCAATAAAGCCATCGAAGAAATCGGCATGCCCTGACAGTTCGAGGTGCTCCAGATCTGCTGCGATTTCAGCGGATCTTTCCCAGTAACGTTTTGATAGAAGAATCATGTTTGCGCCGGTTGACGCGGCATTGCCGAGGGGAATTATCTTTTCAGGATTTACCCTGGGAAGCAGGCCGATGCGCATGGCGCTTAGAGGATGGACATAGTTGCCCAAAGCACCGGCCAAATAGATAGCATCGATATCCTCAATGCCGGCCCCCATTGTTTTTAAAAGAATTTTGATGCCGGCGGCAATAGCGGCTTTGGCGAGCTGCAACTCACGGATATCTTTCTGGGTCAGCATGATGGGTCTGCCCTCAAGGCCTTCTTCGGCAGAAACAATAAGAAAATCATGGACTTCATGTTCCCGGGTTTGAATCACCCCTGCTGTCATTGAATTTCTTTTTTTGTGCTGATCGGGCGGACAGATCAGGCCTTCCGGATTTACAATACCATGGTGCAACAGCAGGGCAGCTATGTCTACCAGACCGCTGCCGCAGAGCCCTTTTGGTTTTATGTTCCCGATGACGTTGTAGAAAAGTTCGTTTTCTTCAAACCGGAAGCTTTCAATAGCGCCTGCTCGGGCGATCATTCCGTGGGAAATCCTCGCGCCTTCCAGTGCCGGACCCGCTGCGGCACTGCAGGTAAGCATTCTGCTTTTATTTCCCAGAAAAATTTCGCTGTTGGTTCCTAAATCCAGACCCAGCACCAGCCTGTCGTCCTGCTCGGCTGCACCGGATGAAAGAATGAAGCCAATTAGATCGCCGCCGATATATCCCGATTTGGCAGGCATCACGTAAAGCATGGCATCGGGGTGCAATCTGAGGCCCACATCCCGGGCCATAAAGGTCATCCCTTCGGTGATTAAAGGCGTAAACGGGGCTTCGGCAATTCCGCTAGGGTCCAGACTCAGGATAAAATGCTGCATGGTGGTGTTGCCGGCAGCGACCGCAACCAGGATATCTTTCGGTTTTAGCCTAAAGGATTCAAGCAGGCGTTTGGTAATGAGGTTCAGATCTCTTACCAAAAGTTTTTGCAAATGCACCAGACGTTTGGGGTGTCCTTTTATATATTGAATGCGGCTGATAACGTCGGCCCCGTATTTTCGTTGCGAATTAAATCTGGAAATTACCGCCACTTCCTGGCCTTCTATCAGGTTTACAAGTTTGCCCACCAATGTGCTGGTTCCCAGATCAAATATCAGACCGAATACGCCGCCCATACTATCTCGGGGCTGCCATTCCAGCAGGCAGTTGTTATGGATAATCGCCGCTCCGTCGAAATTGGTGTTTCTTAAGTTTTTATAAAGAGAAAACAGACAGCGATAGGTTGTCTTTAGGTCATGGAATTCAGGGCTTAACACATCTCTAATGCGCTGAAAGTCGGAAAGAGAGTTTTCAAGGCTTGGCTGCGGAATGGTTGCCAGACGTCTTTCAATGAGGGGGGTAAGCTCCACAGAGGGCATATGTCCATGTTTCAGAATCTGAAAAAATTCCATCTCACCATTCAGTTCTTCGGTATAGATTGCAAGGTTTTTTCGAATTTTGGTGCGACATGCCAAACGAACCCCTTGCTCCAATTCGTCAGGATCTAAAAGCTCTATGGTTTCTTTTGAAGGCTTGCCAAGGGGGGTAATCACCCTGATTTTACACTTTCCGCACTTGCCGAGGCCGCCACAATCCCCTTCCAATTCTATTTCCGTATTTTGAAGCGCTTTGTATACGGTAGTATCCCGCTGGACTTTGATCCAGACATCATCCGGCAAAATATTCAGCCACACCTTTTTTGTTACCTTTTTAGGCAGCTTTCGTTTATTTAGTTCCTTTTGCATGAGGTTGAAAATTCTCTTGATAGTCAACGCCGCTTTTACTCGGGCCGTGAACTCGACCTCCTTTATCGGTTTGGTGATAAAATCGGTGACACCGGCTCTGAAACTTTTTTCAAGGGCTTTATCTGAATCTATGATTTTCCCTGTCATCATCAGGATTGGTGTATGGGCCGTGCTTTTATTCTCTCTCATCTTCTGTGATACTTCATAGCCCTTCATTCCCGGCAATCGAATGTCAAGCACCACAAGATCGGGAGGAGTCTTTTTCATCATCTCCAGAGCCTCTTCTCCTGAATCGGCAGTTTGAATATTTTTATAACCGTTCTTAGCGAGCATATTCTTGATCGATTTTTGAATGGCAGGATCATCATCTACGATAAGGATTTTCATTCTCACCAAATTTTTCATAAAAGTTGCTCCTATCAGAGACTTTAAAAATTAGTTGGGGCCCATCCATAAATTTATATTGGGCACAAATTAAGTTTCCAATGCAGAAATCAGCAATTTTTCGCAAGATCAAGGAAATCAAGGAATTACGCGGCGGCGCACATGGGGTACTCCGCACAAGTAATTCCGCAGATTGACCCCAGAAAAATAGGCGCTGCATTTCACGGGGCAGACGCAGATATTGCGGAAACGGGCCATTTTTGGATGGGAAATAGTTAGCGTCCCTCCGTACACAGTCTGATCAGGCTTGCGGTTAACTCCGAATAATCGGCATCGATCACCATGGGTTTGAGATCCAAAAATCGTGATATATCGTTCATATTCGGAATAACAGTTTCCGGATCGAGCGGCTGCCGAATGTAGGCCACCCGGGTATAATGCTGAAAGTAACTTTCCCGCATCAGAGGATCATCAAGCTCAAGCGGTTGGATGCAATATTCGGGAAAGTTTAAAATAAGGTCCTTTTCAATAAAATATGTCCCGGCCTCTTCATCGATAATAGCATGGAAACGTTTGCTGCCCAGCAAAATCTCATAACAGTGCTCACCCGGGACTCTGGGAATGCCCATTTCATAAAGATGGTCGTCCAAATCCGGATAACACCGCCCATACAAACACAGAATTTCGTCCCCTGCTTTTTGAGCCAGATGGATTTGGTGCAGTATTTCCTTTTTCAGCCTTTGGGGATGATTATGCAGATAAGGGGTAATATAGGTAATGGTAACATTTTGGTGAAAACGATGCGGTTCAATTTGTCTGAGTGCATCACGAAAGACACCACATGCAATGATGCGAATAGACATATTGATTTCCCCGTTTGAGTTATGTATTTACAATTTCCGGGAATCTGCTTTTGATTTCCAGCAATTTTTCGAGACTCAATACAGGTTCGACTTTTTCGAGCCATGTTCGAGCCAGCTCACGGGCATTGATCAGCGGTGTGGGCTTGTCTTGCTCCTGCCAACGGTCGAAATTCATACGAATAGCAAGAGTGGGGTAAAAGAACTGTCTGAACATATGCTTAACCGTGTGCTCTTCCGTAATGTAGTTGCCTCCGGGCCCCACGTTTTCGATGATGTCAACGGCGAGCGTTTCTTTGTCTACGTCAACGCCGCGGATCAATCGGTGGACCATCCCCAGGATCTCATTGTCAATGATGAATTGTTCGTAAGAGATCGAGTTGCCGGAATCCAGGATTCCGGCGGCCAGATGAACATAATCGGCCCCGGCCATTGCGACCAGCAAATAAGAAACGCCTTTTTCAAAACCTGATTGAATATCGGGGATTTTGGCATCCGTCACTCCTGCGGATGCATAAATCGGCAGGTTGTACCGTTTTGCCAAATGGACGGCGCAGGCATTCAACATGGCGGTTTCAACCGAGCCCATGGTAAGATCCATGGTACGCAGGTCCATAGCGGTTGGAACGGCGCCGTACAGCACCCGGGCGCCGGGGCTAAATACTTGAGCAATTGCAACACCTGCCAAGGCCTCCGCATGCAATTGGGCAAGGGTGCCCGCCAGGGTCGCCGGAGAAGTAGCGCCTGCAATGGGCGCTGGGGCACAGGTGGTCGGAATGCCGTTTAAGGAACAAAACTCTAGTATTTTAAGTGTGTTGGCATCTAAGGTCAGCGGGCTTATGGGATTGGTGATTACGGAAACAAAGGGGCGTTCTTTTAGCTGTTTTTCCCCGCCTGCCATGAAACTGGCCAGTTGCCACAATTGCCGAACACCCTCAATCGTATCACACCCGCCCATGACATGCTTGGTGGTATTGCTGAAGGCATGAAAAAAATCATTCAGATGATAGAACTCGGGGTTCAGATCGTGGGCCTGACAGGCAATAATATAAAATCGGATGTTGTCGAGACGATCGACAAGATGTGCGGTGTTGATCACGTCTTTTAGGATGGTCGGGCGGTAACCCCCGGTGCCCATATCCAGAATCTGAAACACACGGCCGCCATTTCCAAAATAAACATTGCCCGATCCAAGGTGCAGATCATTTTTACCGTCGCGGGAGTAGAGGGTGAATTGCTTCGGGGCCTTTGCAATCACTTTGTCAAGCCACCTTCCGGAAAAACAGGCCCGATCAGCCTTGACATCGACTCTGGCTCCGGCAATCTTGAGCATCTTTAGGGTTTGGCGGTCGAGTATCTTAACGCCCACGCGTTTTAGTATTCTGCGTCCGGCCCGGTCGATTTTGTCGATTTCAGCGATAGTAAGCAATTTAAAACAGCCTCTAATTATAAAGCGTTTAAAAAATCGTCGATTTCTTTTAGTACGCCGTCATCTTTGGGCGTTACCCGATGTTCGTCAAGAATCCGTTTGGCCGCTTCATTACTGCGCGTGTAAAGATCCTTTGACCCTTCGTCTTCCCAGGTATCGTAGCGGCTGCGGTCCAGAAGCTTGGGAAGAAAAAGCGCCTGCTCAAAGTTCTCAAATGTGTGGTCATCCATTAAAAAGAATGCCTGGGGGCCTGCATTTTTAACCCTTTCCAGTGCGTCCAAAGCCAAGGTGGATTCATTGATCGGAATACCGTGGGTGAAAAAACGCGCCATGGCAACCAATTCATTGGCCATAACAACCATTTCAAGGGAGGACGTGCTGCCATACTCGAGATATCCGTTATCATGGATAAGATTGCACCGGGAGAGCATGGCGGTAATAATTGAAAACATGGCTTCGGCGCCGGCCTGGGCATCCACCACTTTGGAATCCGATGCCCCTGCAAAGGACCAAATGGGGAGACCGTATATTTCGTCACGCATATCCGCTAAAGCCGCCTGGGTCAGGCTCCATTCAGGGCAACCGTAGGATACAACGGCGGACTTCATGTCAAGTGCGCTGACGTTGGGGCCGAATAGAAACGGTGACCCCTTGCCGGCAAGCTGATGTACAATCAGTCCCGCCAGGTTTTCAGCGATTCCCATGGCCATCGCTCCTGCAAGGGTTACCGGTGCCCCGCCGCCGGCATTTGAACCCGAGGGCAGGCAAATGGGGATCCCTTTTCGGGCGCAAAAAAGAAGCCTGTCCATGACATGTGCGGGAAAGCGCAGCGGACTGATGGCTTCCGAATAATTCAAAAGAAACGGTTTTTGGCGCAGCCGGTCTTCACCGCCGGCGACCATGCAGGCAATTTCGTGAATTTTGGCGATGTCCTCGCCGCGGTCGGCGATAAACACGATCGGCTTGTTGGTATTTTTAACCATTTCAGCAAACGCGTAAACATAAATATAATCGATGTTGGAAACATCCTCGGGGTTTCCCATGGACATGGCAAAGGAAATGTTTTCGAGACCGTCCACGAGCTTTGCAAAGTTGCCGGTATCTGCAAGGACACATCTGCGCCGCTCTCCGGTTTCCAGATCAAGGGTGAAGGTGGTATCGGAACCGGTGCCGTAGAACGAATTTTCATCTACCAGGGGCATGGTTTTATGACCGTGCTGATCATAAAGGGCAATCTGGCGCGGTGCGGATCGGATGGCTTCTTCGGCCAGATAGGCGGGCAATCGTATCCAGTCTTTATCAAACACGCTGCCGCCGGCGGCTTCAAGCATTTCAAGGCACTCGGCATGTTCCATCTTTATGCCGATTTTTTCAAGAATTTCAAGGGCCGCTGTGTGAATCGCCAGCGCCTGCCGACGGTTAAGAACTTTTAGCCTTGGTTGAAATGTGGGGATAGGACCGGGTTCCATGGTATCTCCTTCCTAAACGGATCGGTTTCAGGTTCACAGGTCAAAAGTTCAGGATTGTTTTTTCGTTTACCTTTACTAACTATCCCCGAACCTTTGGCCATGGTCGCCTACAGTGCCGCCAAGGGCGGGAAAACCTTTGAACCCTGAACCTGTGAACGGTTACAATCATCTCAAGATATATTGAGAAGTTTTTTGGCTTCAAGGACCGCTGAGCCGGCATCCGGTGCGTAAGAATCGGCCCCGATATCCTCGGCATACTTTCTTGTAACCGGTGCACCGCCGACGATGACTTTCACGGTGTCCCTCAGGCCGGAATCAACTAACGCCTTGATCGTTTTAGTCATGGAAGGCATGGTGGTGGAGAGCAGTGCCGACATGCCCAGAACATCGGCCTTGGCTTCTTTGATTTTATCAACAAAGACTTCCGGTGCGACATCGACTCCAAGATCAATGGTACTGAAACCGGCACCTTCCAGCATCATCCTCACAAGGTTTTTGCCGATGTCGTGTAAATCGCCTTTGACCGTTCCGATAACGATTTTACCTTTGGTTTTCATGGCGTTTCCCTGAAAATGCGGTTTTAACGCCTCGACACATTCCTGCATGGTTTTGGCGGAGCGCAGCATTTGGGGAACAAACATGGCACCTTTGGAAAATTTGTCGCCCACAACATTCATGGCTTCTATAAGCCCCTGATCAAGAATGTCCTGGGCATTTTCGCCGGCATCAACAGCTTTAAGGGTTTCTTCGGTTGCCGTTTTGATATCTCCTTTGATAACCGCGTCCAACAGTGTTTGATAGCTCATCGGTTTTCTCCCCTTTAATTTTTGTTTTTCCCCCAGTTATTACTTTAATCTTTATTAATTATGCCGCTTTGATAGGCGTCGATAAAGTCGCCGCAGTATTCATCTTTGCCAAGGATCATCCGGGTGGAAAGAAGGGTAGCCATGAGACGTTTATCCGTAGGGTCAAGAATGGCGGCCGAGAGTCCGCGGGCTGTCGCCAGTGCCAGAAAGTTGCGATTCACAAGTTTGCGAAGCGGCAAGCCATAAGAAATATTGGAAAGTCCGCAGATGGTGTGTACTCCGGGAAACGTTTCCATAATCCGTTGAATGGCCTCAAGCACGGCGTTTCCCATATTCACGTCGACCGATACGGGTTGCACCAAGGGATCAACATAGATGTCTTCCAGGGCAACACCGGCGTTGGTGAGTTTTTCAATAAGCTCCGCAGCCACGGCGACCCTCTCGTCTGTTGTTGTCGGCATGGAGGTCTGGGCCATACATAAGGCCACAACTTTACACGGCTGTGAGGTAAGCACCGGCAAAAGGCCTTGGAAACGATCTTCTTCCAGCGAAATCGAATTGATCATCGGCTCGCCCCGGTGGTGTTTGATTGCTTCAGACAGCGCCTCGGGGCTGGGGCTGTCCAGACACAGGGGCAGATCAACGGCATCTTGAACCGTCTTTACCAGCCAGCATAGATATTCGGTTTCCCGATCTACAAACGTTCCGGCGTTTACATCAATGAAATCAGCACCGGCATCTGCCTGGTTTTTTGCTGCTTGAACGATAAATTCAGCATCTTGTTTTTCAACCGCTTCGGCAATGCGCCTTCGACTGGTGTTGATATTTTCTCCGACGATAAGCATGTTTAACCCCTCTTTCTATAGTTAAACTATTCGTAGTATTGTTTGAATGTCAATAAAAAGAATCGATTATCTAAAAGCGTCTGGACATTCATTGATAGCCTCTTTTTTATTTTAAAAGCTTCGCCCTGATTTTTTTTGGGAATTTGTTCTATGGTTGGAGAAGAACCAAAAATATAAGTTTCTTTTTTTTTATCTGATATACGATATGGTCCTATCATGACACGAAAAGTTCGAATAGATACTCCCGGGGAATATATAACGTTCTTTAGGTTTAAAGCTTTAAAGAGTCTTTTTCCTCTATGAGTTCAACATGTGGTTCCCATAATTCAATATCATCGAACTTTTCACCGCACTTAAAACGTTTGGTTTGAAAGAAAAAATTTGAATTCAACAAAAGAATTGACAGCATCTTGGATTAATTGTTAGAGAATTTAAGAAGTTACAAAGCAAAACTAAACCAGAGTTTGTCTTTTAAAAAAAAATCTAAAGATTTACAAAGAGGTTTTTGATGTGAAAATTGAAAATAAAATATTGGTTGTTAAAGAATTGCCGGATGGGTCTCCAGTCCGAATACCTTATTTTATCGTAGATTCAAACAAGAAAGGACCGACTACAGGGATCGTCGCAACTCAGCATGGAAATGAGTTCTTCTCGATTGTTGTTCTCAAAGAATTCTTGAAAATAAAATACCCTCTCAAAGGAAAAATAATCATCTTCCCGCTAGCAAACCCCTTAGCATACAATGTAAAAGAAAGAACCAGCAGGATAGATAGAAAAGATATGAATCGTTGCTGGCCCGGCAAGGAAGACGGCGTAATCACCGAAAAAATGTGTTACGACATCTTCAAAATACTTAATAGATGTGGTTGTGTTTTAGATCTTCACAACGGAAGCGATAACATTCTGGACACCCCTCAAGCCAGATTATATGAACCGAGATACGCTGATGTAGAGGATTTGGTTGACCATCTCGATGTTCCATTTATTTTACTAAGAAAAGAACCTCTTGAGAACACACTGGTCGGTTGTCTTCTAGACAGAAACATAAAAGCAATAACTGTTGAATTGGGTGAAGGAAAAAGAATCACTTATAACTATATAAACAAAGGGATAAAAATAATAGAAAGCTTTCTAAGACATACAGGAAATCTTTCAAAACCCCAGACATTCGAATCAAT
This sequence comes from Desulfobacterales bacterium, assembly GCA_035529735.1. Lineage (GTDB taxonomy): Bacteria > Desulfobacterota > Desulfobacteria > Desulfobacterales > UBA11574 > JAAXQD01. The sequence continues at coordinate 8,886 of DATKWE010000113.1, forward strand.
ACCTATAGATTATGATAAAATGAGACTAGTTAAAGCAGAGAGTAGTGGATTATTTATTCCTAATATCCAACAGCTTGGGGAAAAAACAGATTATTTGGGAAATTTAATCGGTTTTCCTGATTTCTCTGAAAAAAAAATCCGTACTCCCACTAAAGGACATATATTGAGCCTATGGGTAGGAGGTGTTATTGCAAGAGGAGAACTATTGGCAAGAATAACCAAAGATTAAATTGTTAAAGTCAAAATTTTTTCCGGACAAGTCCCCCTCCCGGGGCAGTCTCTTCTGGGGTCGGACCGAAATGACACCCCTAAAATACACACAAAATATAAGTTTCTACTTTTTTATATGATATGGGTTAATGGGTTATGTTGGCAGCTCAAGTGATTTGCCGATAATATTAATCACCAAACAAGATGTGAACCCGATGGTCTTGGATCGCTACCCCGGTAGAGGCATCCCATCTATACAAACACGGGGACCCGGTGGTTTCGCCTCAAATGTTTTCGGCAGAGTTGCGAAAAGTCTAAAACAGGACTTGGAATTTCATTTTTCTTTTCAATAATTCGAAAACAAGTCTTTCTTTATATTCCTCGAAGAATTGGTCCGTGGTTCCCCTGTTGAGCCCGAACCTGTGATAAAATCCCTTGATTGAATTTAAATAGTTCATCCTGTCGATAAAAATCGTATCCGCCTTTTCTGCAAGATTTTCGATGAGCTTTTCCGGATTTCCGGGCAGCAGCGGTCCGATGAAAACAAATGTTTTGATTCCGGAGGAGTGAATTTTCGCCAAAGCCGTCAATCTATCTTTTACCGGGCTTGCCTTGGGCTCAAATAATTTTGCCACCTTTTCATCATCGGTGGTGATGGTAAATCCCACCTCTATTTCCTCGAATTCTTTAAATAAATCCAGATCCCTTAAAACGAGTTGAGACTTTGTCTGAATATTGACCGGGAACTGTTTTTTGACGAGTTCTTTTAAACAGCGCCGGGTCAATTCATAGGTTGCTTCCAGGGGTTGATAGGGATCACAAACCGAGGAAATCCAAACGATCCCTCTTTTGGCTTTACCCAACTGCTTTTGCAAAACTTCAGGGGCATTTATTTTAACATCCACAAAATCGCCCCAGGCCTCCTTATGTCCGGAATACCGTTTCATAAACAAGCGTGCATAGCAATACCTGCAATTGATCTGGCAACCGGTGTAAGGATTCAGGCAATAGTCAAAAACCTTCGACTTGTTGAGAACGCTTTTGGCCTGAATTTCTTTGACATGAAACATGGTAGCTTTTGCCCGGAATTATTAGAACCTATCCCAAAATAATCTTTTGGCCCAATCTCGGCGTTTGGCCCTCGTTCTAAGTCCTCGACATACTTGAGTATGCCTGCGGGTTAAAACTCGGCCCCGCCTTGATCTTGAACTAAAATCTTTATTTTGAGACAGGTTCTATATGGTTTTAGAAATATCGATGGCTATTGATATAAATTGAAGCTCCCTGCAACCTTGCGCGGGGTTTCATAAGGTGCGATGGAAAGATCGATTGTTTTTGGGAGCGCCCCTTAAATTATAAAGTTTATAGTTTAGCTGATATATGATATATTTTTGAAATATCACGTAAAGTCCGTATCGATGCTCCTGGCACTCTTCATCATATCATTATAAGAGACATCGAGTGAAGAAAAATATTAGGGAGCACCGCAATAACGGGGACATCCTATGATTTTATGCTTTTCGGGCAGCGAATCCAGACGGTTTTATCTTACAACTACTCAATTTCGAGGAAAACGCATAAAATCATAGACGTTTGTTACCTTGAGAAGAACTTATAAACTAATGTACGCAACGTACACAGGCGGCACGACGGCCTATCGGCTATCGGCCCCACGCGGGCAACTCCAGAATTCACGGAGAGGCTGAGATACATGCAAGAGAGAATCATGTGGATGTTTGTCGCTTGCGCCTTCGTCGTAGTGCCCATCCCCCGCGGTTTCGCCCAGATCTGGGC
>DATKWE010000114.1:0-66678 GCA_035529735.1 Desulfobacterales bacterium
GGGGATACCGAAAAGAATCGGTTCTGGAAGATTTTTATGGACCCGGGGAAGCCAGGGTGACGTATTGCAAGGTCTTAAAGTTGAAGCAGAGACAACAAGATGTAAAATTTAAAGTGCCTAAAGTGAACTAAAGTGCCTAAAATTAAGGCATTCTATCAATTTTAATTACAATTGATTGCGCTGAAAGCGCATTCCTTAACCCTGGCCCAGACCGATCACCAATACTATACACTCAAAAAGTCATGTTTGTAATAGTCCATAAGTCAGGTCAATATATGAACGATTCGCACCAGGGCGGGCTTTAGCTCACTTTAAACTTTAGTTCACTTCAAACTCTTGTAGCGATTCTTCAGGCAGAGCCGAAGAACTCTGACTCCCGCAATGCGGGACAGGCAAGGCCCATCGAAGATCCCGCATTGCGGGAAAGGACCAGGTTTTTCAGGACAAAATAAATAGGGTGAAACTCATGAAAATCAAAGACAAAGTCGCTCTGGTTCTCGGCGCGATAAAAGGGATCGGCAAAGGCATCGGGCTGGCCCTATCAAAGGAAGGGGCCAAGGTCGCTTTTAACTATTTTGACTGGGAAGAAAGTCTTGTTGAATTAAAACAAGACGTTGTCAAAACCGGCCAGGATCATCTGCTCATCAAAACAGATTTGCTCGAGAGCGAGAAAATTTCAGAACTTGTCAAAAAAGTCGTGGATCATTTCGGCCGGCTCGACATTCTAATCAACAACATCGAACGGGGCGGATGGCCGGTGGTTCATGGACCGTATGTCCAGGAACAATGGGACCTTGAACTGGCCACCACCTTGCGTGCAAAAACATGGACGTTTGAATCCGCCCTCCCATATCTTAAAAAATCGGGGGAAGGCATGGTCATAAACCTTTCGTCCATTGCTGCCATCGTGGGCCGGTCGGGTCCTGCCAGTTACATATTCAACGAAGGCTATGCATCGGCCAACCGCGGCGTTTCACTGTTGACCGAAACCTGGGCACGCATGGGCGCACCGGAGGTGCGCGTCAATGAAATCATGCTCGGTTTTGTTGAAACCCGGCATGGGGAAAAAACCAGGGGCTGGGGCTTGCTCAGCGATGCACAGAAAGCAGCGATTATTGACCATACCCTGCTCTTGCGTTCCGGCACCATAGCGGATGTGGTGAAGGCCGTTCTTTTTATTATAAAAGATGCGCCCTTTATGACGGGAAGTGTTCTAAGGCTTGACGGCGGTTATGTTCTGGGTGGCGAAAAGGTTGCGCCAATGCCCAAAGGGGTGCTATAGGATCCTTTGAAAAAGGTCTCCTATAACATAGTTAGTTCTTTTTTAAAGCACTTCAAACGTGATAAGTTTGTAAAAAGTGAAACGTGAAATGTAAAACGACTACATTTAGTATATTAAGAGGCAATATTACACAACATATAGACTTTTCACGTTTAACTTTTTACTTTTTACGGAACTATCAAACGTTAATCGATGAAGGCATTTTTCAGGTTATCCGGGTTGGGAAGCTGTGTCGGTTACTTGAGTTTAAAATACGTTGATTGAATGCCCCGGACATAAAATTTCACCCACTCAAAACCGAACTTCATCAATTCCACATCATCGGACCGCATTTTCTTTAAGATTTTGGATTTTACTTTATAGCGCTTTAAAAAGCTGCTCTTAAACAAAAAGTCACGGAATGGGTCCATATTGTAGGTGGCCATGAACGCCATCTTGGCCTTGGGGCCTTCCGTCCCCTGGGAACCCCAGGGATCCGTTTGGAACAAACGTCTCAATTCCGCCCATCGAGCGGTCATTTTATTATACAAAACAGCATCTTGATCCTTGGTCCATGTTTTGGGGGTCCACTCTTTTTTTTCGTGCTGTCCCATACAGAAGTCCGGCGGTTTAAAAAAATGAACCACCTCTGTTCGATTCCCCTCGACATCATAAAAAACCCCCTGTTCTACCGGAAAGGTACGACAGGTATCGGGACGATCCGGATACACCGAACAGCCGGACGCATTTAGAAACGGGCAGGTTTTTTCTTCATTTTCAGACATCCGCAAAAGTACATCGGGGAAAAAACCCGAAGGCCGCAAGACAATGTCGACATATTTTTCCAGAAACTGATCCGAGTCGATATCCAGCCGCCGTTTCAGTCGGATAACGTCGTAGGGGTACAAAAAAAGATTGAGATTTCGGCAGCATCGATTAAAACAGTCAATCCCCGGGTAACAATGAAAATAAAAACTGTCTTTGGCTTCAAGCCTTCTGCCGGGTATTTTGTCGAAATCGTCGATATCTATATATTTCATGCTTCACCCAACGAATCATGATCCATTATATTTAATCCTTGAACCATAGATGTGTTTTCCCAGAACCCCCGGATTGCTTTTGCAAGTAAAACGTGAAACGTAAAAAACAAAAAGTTACTACAATCAGTATATTGATCATTTAGGAATGTTATGGATGCACTCAACGAAATTTCAAAGAATTTCTTGCCCACCATTCACCCTTCACCTTTGACCTTTAACCTTTTACTGTTAACATGTCCGGCATACGCCCTGTCCACTGAACCCCGAACCCTGACACCTGGCACCTGAAACCTGAAACCTACCCCCCGACCCCTGACACCCCTTTGACCATCACCCATGACCGTATGTTTTTATCATCTGAGCAACCGTCATCTTGATCTTTATCGGCATACCCAGAGCTTGCCTGAGTTCCTTTTCCAGCCCTGCCATTTCCAGATAAAACGGCGTTCGGTCAAACTTAAAATGCTGTTTCCCACGGAATTGTCTCGTGAAAGCGTCGCAACCCGAGGCCTGCAGCAATCCCTCGCCGGGTCTCTGAAGTTCGTGGGGAATGCCGTGCAATCTGCATATCATGGGCCGGTAAGCATAAAGGAGGCAGACGCTGTCAACACACAGCGGGCACATCAATCGCACCGAAACGCCTTCTGCATCGGCACGATCGGTTTTCCGGCAAACATCCAAGGCCCTGCGCTTTATCTCAGCCCGTTTTTCACCATCAAGGTTATTGAGGCCTTCAAGAATATACAGGTATTCCAAAAGGGTATAATGATAGAAACGGGTGAAGCAGCAATTGTCCTCGCACCCCGTACAGTTGAAACCATAACCATCCGCCGCCGCCTGGTATTTTCGATCCATGGCTGCATAGATTATTTTTAACCGGTCCAAAAAAGGGGAATAGGTGTTATGGCCGAATCCGGCCAACAGATCATGGATATGGATAGGGTGGCGTGGGTTCATATATCGACCTTCATCGGGTTAAAACTGCGGCGAGGGGAAAAAGATTTTTTTGTAAAGGTTCAACGCATCTCGATCTGTCATGCTGGCAATGAAATCACAAACGATCCTTTCGATGGGTAGCCGGTTGTGATAACAATCGGCCATCTGCATATCTTCAAGACTTTTCTGAAGCATCTTTTCATTCTGCAAGAAAAAGGCGTAAAGTTCGGACAAAATCTTTTTGGCTTTTACAAATTCTTTGTGCACTCGCGGTGAACGATAGACCATTTCATAAAGAAACTCTCTCAATACGGTCATGCTGGAATATACCCGATCGCTCATCTCCAGACACAGTTTGCCATCGCGAACACAGGTCGAAAATACCAGATCTTTTATCATGGTGTTGGCGCGTTCCGAATGGGTGCGTCCAAGAATTTTTATACACGAATCCGGAATCTGTTGGAAGGTGACCACGCCGCTTCTTACGGCATCATCCAGATCATGATTAAGATATGCCATAATATCGGCGATCCGAACAATATTTCCTTCGGTGGTGCAGGCCTCCTCGGCGGGATCATCCGGCATAATCTTTCCATACCCCTTGGAATGCCTTAAAATTCCGTCGCGCACCTCATAGGTCAGATTCAGTCCCCGACCGTTTTTCTCCAGAACATCCACCACACGCAGGCTCTGCTCTTTGTGTGAAAAATCGGGGGAAAATATTTCTTTGAGAACCGTTTCGCCGCCATGACCAAACGGCGTATGCCCCAGGTCATGACCCAACGCGATGGCTTCGGCCAGATCCTCGTTAAGACGCATGGCGCGGGCGATGGTTCTCGCAATTTCAGCCACTTCAAGCGTATGGGTCAGGCGGGTCCGATACTCGTCGCCCAAAGGGGATAGGAAAACCTGGGTCTTATATTTTAACCGTCTGAAAGCATTGGAATATACAATTCGATCCCTGTCCACCTGAAAAACGGTTCGGATGGGACAGAGGTCTTCTTTTGTCATACGGCCCCGGGATTCGGCGCTCACACATCCAAAAGGAGAAATAAAACTTTTTTCACGTTTTTCAAAATCTTCGCGGATACTCATAACCGGACACTTATCCATAGGAAAATTAAATTGTAAAGAAATATTTGACGCTTTACATCCTGAAGATCTTATTTTATGCTTTTCTGATCGATTGTATTTTTTTGCATTTTATGCAAATTGTGATGTTTTATTATCCCCCCGCTTTGCAGACGACAACCTTCTGTTTTCCGGTCCCCTGCCCCGTGAAATAGGGAGACTGTTCCTTCGGGGCCGCGGGAAAACACAAAAGATTTTCTATTCTCTGCGGTGGGCATAAAACTTTTCTATAACTCCATTACCGTTTGGCACCCATCAATCCGGGTTGGAAAGGTTCAATAACGCGTTGAAAGAGACCCAAGGGCATCACCTCGTTCTCGGTGAACTGATCGATTTTGTTACCGGTGAAAAAATTCCGGACACCCATGATGAAAGATACCGGCAGCAACTGGCTCGCATGCTGGTGGCGCATAAAGGATACCTCAAAAACCAGATCCAGCCCCGTTTCGAACTCCGGGTAGCGGCTGAAAATAAACAAGCGATTTTGAAGATCGACTTTGTTGTTAACCTTTCCGAAAGGATCTGCATGATCATAAAATACGGCCCCGGCTCTCTGGTTACCCGGCATCGACCCGCATTGGCGGCATCGAGACTCGTGGCACCGTATCAGGTTCCGGTTGCGGTGGTTACAAACGGCAAGGATGCAGACATTATTGAGGGCGCGACAGGCAACATCATTTCATCCGGTCTCGAATCGATACCCGCCAAAGCCGAACTTGTCCAACGGGTTGAAAAAACAGACTTTGATCTAATATCGGCAAAACAGGCTGAAATGGAATCGAGAATCCTTTATGCCTTTGAAGTCGATGGGAGCTGTCCGTGTGATGATTCCATATGCATTTTGTAAGCAAAGCCCGGCCCAGAGTGGATTTGCTTTTTTGAAAGTTCACTGACTTATTGAAATTCCAAATAACAAATCCCAAAAAACAATCGCTTTGAAACGGTTTGGAATTTGGAATTTGAGATTTATTTGTAATTTGGTGCTTGGGATTTGTGATTTAAGACACCAAATTCCAAGACATCGTCGGAGTGCTCTGACCCTCGATGCTCGGGTTCTTCGACGGACCCAAGAACCAGGTTTTTCAGGGTAAAATCAATATTTAAATATTGGCTTATCTTATGGACTATGAATATTTCATGAAAAAGGCTTTAAACCAGGCAAGAAGCGCCTTATCCGCCGGAGAATTCCCGGTAGGATGTGTGGTGGTCCATGAAGACCGGATTCTGACAACCGGTGCCCGAAAGGGTACCGCCGGAAATATCCCCAATGAGATCGACCATGCAGAAATGATTGCATTAAAGCGTCTGGCCGATTTGGATATCAATAGGGATAATAAGAGAATCGTCCTTTTCACCACACTGGAGCCCTGTCTCATGTGCCTGGGGGCTCTGATTTTAAGCGGTATCAGCGAAATTGTTTATGCTTACGAAGACGTCATGGGCGGCGGCTTGAGCTGCGATTTGAAAAATTTGATGCCGCTTTACAAAAACAGTCGAATCTCGTTTGTTCCGAACATCTTACGAAAAGAGAGCCTGGAACTTTTCCAGGCGTTTTTTAATAATGCTGAAAATTCTTACTGGCAAGGAAGCCTTTTAGCAGACTACACACGCAGGCAACCATGACGTCCCGGAAATCTTATCGGCCTGAAGCGGAAAATGACACGCCGTTTGACGGCGATTTATTTATGCCGTCTGCATGAAAGAACGCATTTAATTTTCATAGGATCCATCACGCCCAGCCGTCCATGAATCCAATTTTCAACACGCCATTATTCCAACACACCGGTTGAGGAGCGAAACGGAGACGACTTGGTTTTATTTTCTTGCATTTTTTTCTTGCATTTATTAGTGTTCTTATATATTTCAGACTTCACTTCATGTTCGCGACGCTTTACATGGGATATCTTTAAAAAATAGAGGGTTCTCCCGCGATTACGTGTGAGTGAAAACGGCAACAATTTATGGCTTAGGAGGTGTGGGTATAGCTATTTCGAAACGTACAAATCGGACAAACAGATCAAACCGAATCAACATCAACAGAAATATTAGGGCAAAAGAGGTCAGGGTCATAGATCCTGACGGCAACCAGATCGGCGTTATACCGACTTACAAAGCAATTGCTGTTGCCAACGATTTCGGCCTTGATCTGGTGGAAATTTCACCGAATGCTGATCCTCCTGTTTGCAAAATCATGGATTACGGCCGGTACAAATATGAGCTGACCAAGAAAAAACAGGAGGCCAAAAAGAAACAATCCACAGTTCAGCTCAAAGAGATAAAGGTGCGTCCAAAGACGGGTGACCACGACCTTAATACAAAAATCAACCATATCAAAAAGTTCATCGATAGAAAGGACAAAGTCAAGGTAACCGTCATTTTCAGGGGCCGAGAAATTACACTCACCCAGCAGGGCCGAACTCTGCTCGAAAAGATTGTTCAGGAAACAGAAGAGATTGCAACGGTTGAACAGCATCCCAAATTTGAAGGCCGCACCATGGTGATGGTCCTGGCACCGAAACCCGCATAAAAATAATTGTGTCTTGACAACCCGTTATTGCAAATAATAAAAACCTGTTTATCATAGGGGGCGTCAGTTAACTATCGATGAATTCAACCGGTTGCGAATTCATCATCAATGTTTAATATATACTGTTTATGCAGATGGCGTGGACTGGAATCTGTCTATGGTTCACGCCATCTATGTTTGAATCATCGGAGAGGATAAAAAAATGCCAAAAATAAAAACAAATCGAGCCGCCGCAAAGCGTTTTAAAAAAACAGGAACCGGAAAATTCGTTTTTTCGAAATCACATGCAAGTCATATTTTAACCAAAAAAACTACAAAGCGTAAACGTGGTTTAAGGAAAAGCCGAATCGTTGACAAAGACAATATGAAGGCCCTCAAGCTGTTACTCCCCAATGGGTAACTGATCTGGAATAACGTTTAGGAGAAAATTTATGCGAGTTAAAAGAGGTTTTAAAGCAAGAAAACGCAGAAAAAAGGTTTTAAAATTAGCCAAAGGATTTCGTGGAGGCCGCAGCAAATTATTTCGTACAGCAGCTGATGCCGTAGATAAGGCGTTGATGTATGCTTATCGGGATCGCAGAGTTCGCAAGCGTGATTTCCGAAGACTCTGGATTGCCAGAATCAATGCGGCTGCACGGATGAACCATCTATCTTACAGCAAATTCCTTCACGGATTGAAGATTGCCGGTGTTGAGCTGGACCGAAAAGTTCTGGCTGAATTGGCAATATCGGATCCATCGGGCTTTACTCAGATTGCCAAACTGGCATCAGAACAGCTATGACCCCAATCCGGATCAGCAACATTCAGAAACCAAAAGGTTTTTTGCTGTTGATCTTAAATTTGTCCGGAAATGCTTTATAGATAGAGTTCGAAATTGGAAAAAACCATAGAACAGATTAAAGAAGAGGCGCTCAAGGAACTTGAATACGCATCTGACGCTGAAAGTATCAAGGCCATTTCTGTCCGGTATCTGGGCCGAAAGGGAGCGGTCACCCGGTATTTAAGAAATGTTTCAAATCTGCCGAAAGAAATCCGGCCGAAGGCGGGAAAGAAGGCCAATGAGACCCAAAAAACCCTCGAAACATTATTCAAAAAAACCCTGAAACAACTGGAAGCCGCCGCTGATGAAGCCGATGGCCGGTTGGATGTTTCGCTCCCCGGAAGAGTTGTTCCCCAAGGATCTCTGCATCCGATTACCCAGATTGCCCAGCAGATTTCCAACATTTTTATCCGGCTGGGATTTGACGTTGCTGAAGGGCCTGAGGTTGAAACCGATTATTACAACTTCGAAGCGCTGAATATCCCTAAAAATCACCCTGCAAGAGATATGCAGGATACCTTTTATATATCAAAGAACATCGTTCTTCGAACCCATACCTCTCCGACTCAGCCCCGAATCATGGAGAAACAGAAACCTCCGGTAAGAATAATTGCACCCGGCAAGGTCTACCGTTGTGATTCCGATTTAACGCACACGCCCATGTTTCATCAGGTTGAAGGGCTTCTGGTCGATGAAAATATATCCTTCGGCGACCTTAAAGGTATTTTAACCACATTTGTCCACCAGATGTTCGACCCAGAGACCAGTCTCAGATTCCGGCCCAGCTTTTTCCCATTTACCGAACCGAGTGCTGAAGTCGATATTCGGTGCGTTATTTGCAAAGGCGATGGATGCAGAGTATGTTCAAAAACCGGCTGGCTGGAAGTCCTCGGTTCCGGCATGGTTCACCCTGCAGTGTTTGAAAATGTCGGATACGATACAACCCGCTATTCCGGTTTTGCTTTCGGAATGGGTGTGGAACGGATTGCCATGCTGAAATACGGGATTGATGATATTCGAAAATACTTTCAAAATGATCTAAGATTTTTAAGGCAGTTTTAACATGAAGGTCAGTTTAAACTGGTTAAAAGAATACGTTAGCGTTGACATGAATCCAAATGATCTGGCGGATGCACTCACCATGGCCGGACTTGAGGTTGAAGCTGTTTCAGACCGTTACGATTATTTGAACCGTGTTGTCATCGGCCGGATAACAACCGTTGAACCCCACCCGAATGCTGACCAGCTGAAGCTCTGCAGTGTAGATATCGGTAAGCGCGTCATCACGGTTGTTTGCGGCGCGCCCAATGCCAAAAAGGATATGCTTGCCCCTTGCGCTTTGCCCGGCACGTGTTTCCCAAAAGGACCCGTCCTTAAAAAGAGTGTCATCCGGGGAGAGACTTCGGAAGGGATGCTCTGCAGCGAAGTCGAATTGGGACTCGGCATCAACAGTGACGGCATCATGGAACTTGGCAATAATCTTTCGGTGGGGGATACGCTCAATAAGGCCCTTGATCTGTCAGACCCTGTGTTCGAAATAGACCTGACACCCAACAGACCCGACTGCCTCAGTATCATTGGAACGGCTCGGGAAATTGCGGCATTTCAGAAAAAAAAGGTGTCGTATCCTGAAATTTTATTGCCTGAATCCTTTGATGACATTTCAAATCATACCTCTGTAACACTAATGGCCCCGGATCTTTGTCCGAGATATGCCGCCAGTCTTATTTTTGATATCACCGTTGGGCCGTCTCCTTTCTGGCTTCAGAATCGGCTTATTTCAGTGGGGCTGAAACCCATCAACAATATCGTTGACATCACCAACTTCGTTATGATGGAAACCGGCCAGCCGCTTCATGCCTTTGACTTTGGCCGCCTTGCCGAAAACCGTATTGTGGTTCGAACCGCCGGTGAGGGTGAAACCTTCATCACTCTGGATGGAAAAGAACGCCGCCTGGACCCGGAAATGCTGATGATTTGCGACGGTGAAAAGCCGGTTGCCCTTGCAGGTGTGATGGGCGGACTGAATTCGGAAGTCGAAGACACCACCACAAGGATTCTCCTTGAAAGCGCGTATTTTGACCCGGTTTGCATTCGAAAAACATCCAAAAAAACAGGATTGAATACCGATGCATCTCACCGTTTCGAACGCGGGGTCGATCACTGCGGCACCATCACTGCATTAAAGCGAGCGACACAACTCATTGTCGAAATCGGCGGCGGCAAACTCGTTAAAGGGATCATCGACGAATACCCAGATCCATTTTCTGAAAAAACCATCGAATTCAACGGCAAGGATTTAAATCGCCACCTGGGCACCCAGCTCAATGTAAATGATATCGGAAACTACTTGAAATCGATTGAATTTGAAGTCGAAAAAATAGACGCTGACCGACTTCGGGTGATCCCGCCATCCTGCAGGGTCGATATCTCCAGATTTGAAGATATTGCCGAAGAGATTGCACGGCTATACGGTTATAACAACATCGAAACAACATTTCCGCTGATACCGGCCGAAGCAACGCATCCCTCAAAAAAGATCGAATCCAGAGATCGAATCAAATTTCTGATGACGGGGCTGGGGTTCAACGAAGCCATAAATTACAGTTTTGTCAGCGAACGATCCTGTGATCTCCTCGAACTCGCACCGGATGATCCCAAAAGACAGGTGGTGAGGATATTAAATCCGCTGTCCGAAGATCAATCGGTGATGCGAACGTCTCTGGTCCCCGGGCTTCTTGAAACAATGAAGTACAATTTGTCGGTGCAAAACAAAAATCTGAAACTGTTTGAAATTGGCAAGGTCTTTATCGACACGGGCCAGGAAGATACTCAGCCGCATGAATTTGAAATGATTTCAGGACTCTGGACCGGAACAGCCATCGATTCGGCCTGGTTTTCCAAGGAGGTTGATTGTGATTTTTATGACCTAAAAGGCGTGGTTGAAGAACTGTTAAGGAAACTGGGGATTGTGAGTACCATCTTCACACGAATGCCGCCAACCTCTTGTTTTTATACAAAACCCGGCGCTACGGCTCAGATTCTCGTTAAAAACGAGCCCATGGGACTTGTGGGAGAATTACACCCTAAAGTACTTGCCAATTACGACTTGAAGCAAACAGCGTTTATTTTTGAACTTGACCTCGACCGAATCATTCGATTATTATCTGATGAGAAATCCGCCCATCCCATTCCAAGATATCCGGCAACATCGAGGGATATTACCCTTATTATTAATAAGGACGTTGAGGCGTACAAGATCATTCAATACGTTGAAATGCTTAATGAAGAATTGGTGGAAACCATACACCTCTTTGATGTTTTTGAACGAGACCCGATTCCTGAAGAAAGAAAAAGTGTTTCATTGAGAATAACCTACAGGTCTTTAGATGAAACTTTGGAAGATACCCGGACAAATCATATTCACACGAGCATTACCCGGCACCTGGTGGAAAAATTTGATGCCACCTTGCCGGCCGAATAATCTTTGTTAAGGCATTTAACCCTGACAAACTCGTAAAAAGTCTTTTGTGAGCGATATCTGATCATTTGGGAATCCAGTGTTTCAAGCGGTGATGCGTTAAAAATTTCAAGCTGTTTGAGGAGCTTGCGACGAGTTCTTGAAATTTAGCAGCACAGTTTGAAACGCCCCCAAATGGTCACTGAGCGAGCAAAACGGACTTTTTACGAGACCATCAACCATAGACGCACACAAACCGATTCGTTTTCTGACCGTTTGCAAAACCGGCAACTTCAAGATGCAGAACAACACATCTTATCAAAAAGAACTGCCAGACAAACTGTACTTCAAAGTCGGGGAAGTCAGTGCCATCGTGGGTGTTCCTGCCTATGTTTTAAGGTTTTGGGAGTCTGAGTTCAAAAAGATTAAACCCAAACGGACGTCTTCGGGACAAAGATTGTACCGGAAAAGAGATGTTGAGCTGATTTTGAAGATCAAACATCTCCTGTATGAAAAAAAATTTACGATTCAAGGCGCAAAACAACATTTGAAAACAACACCCGCTGAGAAAAAGGTAACACCACCCGTCAACACCCTCGAGGAAATCCGCCTGGAACTCCAAAAAATCCGAGATCTTTTAACTTAATCCCTATCAATTTTGATTTGTTAGAAAAACGCAAAAATTTATTATTGAAAAATATTGACAATGCATATTTTTTGTAATAATTTCTATTCCGTTAGTTAGCGGGCATAACTCAGTGGTAGAGTACAAGCTTCCCAAGCTTGGAGTCGCGAGTTCAAATCTCGTTGCCCGCTCCACTAAAGGTCGCCTTTTTGTTATATAAGGTTAGAGGCCCTTGAAACGTGTTCAATACCACGGGCAATTCTGCAGGATCGCAAAATTGGAAAGCTGTCAAGCTTCCCGAAAGGGCGAGGAGCATGAACGCCCGAGTCGACGCGAAAATTTTAACCGCCCCAGTACGATCTGCCGGACCTACGGGGCAGGCAGGAATGCATGGAGTATCTTAAGGATTAAAGTTTGAGACTGACACAGGGATTGAACGAAAAGGGGCGTTTTTCAAAGGCCTCGGTTGCTGAACGCAGATTTTGGCAATGTAGGTGTGGGTTGGATTTAATTTTTTTCTCATGGGTAATTAAATGAACAGGTAAAGTTTTTCTATCCACCATAAGATCTACCTGTATGAGAAGAAACGGGCGACAGCCCGTTTTTGTTTTTTTTGGGAGCGCAAGTTAAAAGGGCATTGAACGGTCAAAGGAAAAAGGAAAACGAGACAGAAAATCAAGGGCAAAAGCCAGGAGCATAACCATCGGTCTTTGGCCAATGAGAAGAAAATTGTCGCCCGGGCAACAGATTTGCTCGAACCGTTGTTCTCAGCCGAGGGGATGGAGTTGATTTGCGTTGAGTATCAGCGTGAGGTGGGCGGCAGGACACTCCGTCTTTACATCGACAGGCCCGGCGGGGTAACCCTTGATGATTGCATATATATAAGCCGTCAGTCGAACGATCTGCTGGATGTATATTTAGAAAATACAGGGCCATACCGTTTGGAAGTTTCATCGCCCGGACCGAATCGACCGCTGGCGAAAAAAACTGATTTTGAGAAATTCAAAGGGAATCGCGTGCAGGTCCGAACCCGTCGGCCCATTGACGGTAAAAATAAATTCAAAGGTATATTGTTGGGCATTTCGGAAGATCTGGTAAATATATCGATCAATGATCAATCCGTAACGATTCCCCATGAGGAAATTATAATGGCCCGGCTAATCGACAAAGGGATACCATAAATTATACGTATACGCCGCCGACAATGAACCCGTTAAACGTCTTTTGCCAGCGATATCGAGCCCCAAAATGTGCATGGCGCGCAAAACAGACGGTTTGTCAAACTGTTATGTGTGGCTGGAATAAATAATATTGGAGAAAATGAATGTTTATCTCGGATATCAAACGTGTCGTCGAACAGGTGAGTCGAGACAAGGGTATTGATCGTGACATACTAATCAAGGCCCTTGAAGAGGCACTTGGATCTGCCGCAAGAAAAAAATTCGGAAACAAGGTCGATGTTGAAGTTCAATACAATGAATCGACCGGTGAAATCGAGGTCTTCCAGTTCAAGGATGTTGCTGAGGTTGTGACAGAACCCGACATTCAAATCAGCCTTGAAGAGGGACGCAAGTTGGATCCGGAATGTGAAATCGGCGACAGTCTCGGAACAAAAATGGACACCGCCACCTTTGGTCGTATTGCCGCACAGTCTGCCAAGCAGGTCATCATACAAAAAATGAAAGATGCGGAACGGGATGCGGTCTACGGCAGTTTTATCGACCGAAAGGGTGAAATAATAAACGGAATTGTCCAGCGCTTCGACCGAGGTGATATTATTGTTAATCTGGGCCAAACAGAAGGCGTCCTTCCGAGTCGGGAACAAATCCCCAAGGAATCCTATAGACGGGGGGATCGAATTCGAGCGTTAATCATGGATGTACTTCATGACACACGCGGCCCGCAGATCATTCTTTCGAGAACGCATCCTGAATTTCTGACTGCGCTTTTTAAAACAGAAGTGCCCGAGATTAATGAAGGGATCGTTACCATTATGGGTGCGGCCCGGGAACCTGGAATCCGGGCAAAATTTTCGGTGGCTTCAAACGATTCTGATATAGACCCGGTCGGCGCCTGTGTCGGCATGAAAGGCAGTCGTGTTCAGAACGTGGTTCAGGAGCTCAGGGGTGAAAAAATAGATATTATACCCTGGCATATCGATCCTGCAAAATTTGTGTGCAAGGCACTTTCACCTGCCGAAATATCCAGAGTGATTATCGATGAGGAAAATAATTCCATGGAGGTCATTGTCCCGGATGAATTCCTTTCAATCGCCATCGGGAAAAAAGGACAAAACGTCCGGCTGGCTTCGAAACTGACGAAATGGCATCTTGATGTCATCAGTGAAACACGATACAGCAATGCGATGCAAGACGGATATGACTCTCTTGTATCGATGCCGGATATTGGAATTAGTTTGGCGGACGCACTGTATGAAAAGGGCTTTTTTTCTGCAGAGGAACTCAGCACCGCTTCTGTGGAAGATCTAACCCAAATAAGAGATATTACTGAAGAAGACGCCATCCGACTTATTGAAGCCGCGAAAGCCCATTTGTTGAGCATGGATGAGGTCGATGAAACATCCAAGGAGGCTTTAGCGAACGGGGAACACGATGACCATGGAACTTCAGACGGTTCGGATGTGCCCAAAGCCTCTGAAGAAAAATCGATTAATGACGAAAATACATCCGGACAAGTTTTACCGCCGGATAATGAGGGATCAGATCCCATCGATCCGTGAGAATAATGCTCTTGCTAAAGCACTCAAAAACTGCAAATTAAAGAAATTCGATTAAGGGGGAAAGACTTTGTTCGAGGATTTCCTCTCAATTCTAACCAACAGGGAGGATGGATGGCAAAGATCAGATTATATGAACTTGCCAGGGATCTTAACATGACCAATAACGTGCTGCTCGAAAAAGTGCGGGGTATGGACATTCAGGTAAAAAGCCATATGAGTTCTCTGGATGACGATACATTGGCTAAGATCAAAAAAAATATTCTTGGAATATCGGCCAAGGAGATAGAAGAAACACGTATAAAGCCGACAATTATCCGGAGACGCAAAAAACGCGTCCAGGAAGTGCCTATTCGTGTAGAAGCGGATGCAAAACCGGAATCTCTGCCCGAAGAAAAAGAAATTGCGGATCAACCCGCTGAAAAAGTTCTTAAAGATACAGAACACGCGGCCGAAAAAGAACCCCAAGAGGAGAAAAAACAAGATGCTGCTGAAATGGCGACTGAGATGAAAGCGGTCTCAGAACAAAAACTCCTGAAAAAAGTTGATGCCCCTGAAGACAATATTACACCGACCGCCCTTACAAAAGAGGAAGGGAAACCCGAAAAGGTTGTCAAGCCGTTAAAACGGAAGAAACGACCTAGAAAATTCTCAAAAGAGACGCCGGCAAAAATTATAAAACTCCCAGTAACGCCGCAGCCTGTAAAAAAAGCACCTGAGATTAAAAAAAGCCAGGTTTCTGAACTTAAAGCGAAAGTGACAAAAACACCTGAACCCTTAAAAGACAAGCCTGAAACCAGAGTATCCGTCATAGATGTGCCTGGAAAAGACCAAAAAAAGAAGGCAAAACCGGAACAAAAGGATGGAGAAGGCCTTAGGGATAAAAAGTTTTTCAAAAAGAAAATCTCCTTCCGCAAAAAGGAGGTTGTCGAAGGGGCGGATCTATACACCCGAGCGCATCGAACCCGCAAAGGCCGGAAGATGGCCAAGGGAAAAATAACGGTATCCAAGCAAAAACCGTTGATAACCATACCCAAAGCCATTAAACGCCGGGTAAAAATTGATGACACCATCGCCCTGTCTGATCTGGCAAAACGTATGGGGATAAAAGCCAGTGAAATGATCAAAAAACTGATGGATCTGGGGGTTATGGCAACGGTTAATCAAATCATAGACTTTGATACCGCTGTCCTTGTCGCGGGAGAATTCGATTATGAACTGGAAAAAGCCTCTTTTGAAGAAGACGTGGTGTTAAAGGTAGAAGAGGATGACCCCGACAAACTCATATCCAAACCACCGGTGGTTACCATAATGGGACATGTGGATCATGGCAAGACATCTCTTCTCGATGTGATCCGAAAAACCAAAGTCACCGAAAATGAAGCCGGAGGTATTACACAACACATCGGAGCCTATCATGTCGTAACCGACAAAGGACAGATTGTCTTTCTGGATACGCCGGGGCATGAAGCGTTTACTGAAATGCGGTCCCGCGGCGCCAAGATCACGGATCTGGTGATTCTTGTTGTCGCCGCCGACGACGGCGTCATGCCCCAAACCGTGGAAGCGATTAACCACGCCAAAGTCGCGGGAGTGCCGATCATTGTGGCCATCAATAAAATTGACAAACCGGACGCCGATCCCGAGCGTGTCCAGCGTGAACTTGCCGATGTGGGACTTGTGCGTGAGGATTGGGGGGGCGATACCATCTTCGTCCAGGTTTCTGCTAAGGAGAATCGGGGGATTGACAATCTGCTTGAAATGGTGCTCCTCCAGGCTGAAATCTTGGAACTTAAAGCCAACCCGGATCGGCTGGCCCAGGGCCACGTGATTGAATCCAAGCTGGATGCGGGCAGAGGCCCTGTCGCCACTGTCCTGGTGCAACAAGGGACCCTTAAGCTCCACGACTCTGTGGTCTGTGGGATACACTACGGTAAAGTCCGTGCCTTGCTGAACGATAGAGGGAAACAGCTAACGTCTGCCGGTCCGTCAATTCCGGTGGAAATCATCGGTCTTTCCGGTGTTCCCCACGCAGGGGATGAAATGATTGCCCTGGCAGACGAGAAAGACGCAAAGCAGGTTAGTGCGCATCGAATTCAGAAGCAGCGATCAAAAGAACTGACCAAAACCAGCAGATTAAGCCTGGAAAAACTTTATGAGCAGCTGCAGAAGAATCAAGTCAAAGCTCTGAACCTCATTATAAAGGCCGATGTTCACGGTTCCATCGAGGCCCTTACCGATGCATTGACAAAACTTTCCAACGAGGAAGTCCGAATCAATGTGATCCACTCAGCGACCGGCGCTTTGAACGAATCGGATATTTCCCTTGCCGCGGTTTCCAATGCCATCATTATCGGTTTCAATATCCGTCCGAGCTCAAAAATCCAGACGCTGGCCAGTGAAGAAAATGTAGACATACGGTTTTATAACATCATTTACAATATCATCAAAGACATCAAGGGCGCCATCGTCGGCATGATGTCGTCTACCTTTGAAGAAAGGACCCTGGGCAGAGCTGAAGTGCGGGAAGTATTCCACATCCCCAAACTCGGAACCGTCGCAGGCTGCTATGTAACCGACGGCAAAATAGAGCGGGGACAGCTCGCGCGCATCCTGAGAGATTGGGTGGTTTCTTATGAAGGCAAGATTGCTTCCCTTCGGCATTTCAAAGACGACACTAAAGAAGTACAAAGCGGCTATGAATGCGGAATCGGAATAAAAAATTACAATGATATCAAAATTGGCGATATCATCGAATGCTACTACTTGGAAGAGATTAAGCCTGAACTCGAGTAGCGTCCCTTGGGCCTGCGGCCGTGCTCCGCTGCTAATTTTGGATAGATGGCGTTATTGGGAGCTTGTTTATAAATTTTGTGATTTTTGGTTTCGGTGGGTCCGGATTGGACGTGATGAAAAACGCAGAAAAAGTGTCAAGCGTTTTTGAAGACAGTGAGCGTATTATGGTAGCAGGCTTAGGGATCATCACATTTAGACTGCATGACTGCCGCTCTTTAAAAGGTAAGCGTAAGGTCGTAAAATCGATTATCGGTCAGTTGCGTAATCATTTTAATGTTTCGGTGGCAGAGGTTGGATCAAACGATATCCACCAAAGGGCTGTAATAGGATTTGCCATGGTGGGAAATAATCGAGGGGTCATCAACTCGAAAATAGACAAAATTTTCAATCTGGTGGAAGCGCTGAATCTGGCGGAGGTCATCGACAGTGAAATGGAAATTATCAATCTATGAAACCATTTGCACGATCTGACAGAGTTTGCGGTCACATACAAAAAGCGCTGTCTGATATCTTGCTGAAAAAGATTAAAGATCCTCGTCTTGAATCCGCGACCATTACAAACGTAAAGATGTCACGAGATTTAAGGATTGCTCGGATCTACTTTGCGACAACCGGCAACAAAAAAAATGCCGAGGAAGCGCTTGAAGGATTTAAGAGCGCCATTGGATATGTAAAACGCACGCTGGCCGGTCAGCTGGGGTTACGTTATATGCCGGATCTTAGATTTTTTTACGATGAATCCTTTGATTACGGATCACATATCGATAAAATTCTGAAGGATGTTAAAGCGGATAATGGATTTAATCATACGTCATTTAAAGAAGAGTAGCCATATTTTAGTTGCCACTCACACGAACCCTGACGGCGATGCCATCGGATCTCTCATCGCCATGGGGCTTTCTCTGAACGCATTGAATAAAAAAACAACCTTATACAGTGAAAGTCCCATACCGGCTGTGTACCGTTTTCTTCCGGAAGTTCATCGTGTCACACATCACATAAACAGCGCTGATTACGATCTGGCCGTTATTCTTGATTGCGGAAACCTGCAACGGATCGGAACGGCTGTTTCGGCGGTCAGTCGGATACCGGTCATTGCCAACATCGACCACCATATCACAAACACCGGTTTCGGCCATCTTCAACTCATAGACACATCTGCATGTGCCACGGCGGAAATCATATACAAACTGATAAAACAGATGGACATCCCCATTGATAGAGCAATCGCCACTTCAATATATACCGGCATTCTTGCGGATACCGGTTCTTTTCGGTTTTCAAATACAAACAGAGCGGCTTTTGCAATCAGCCAAGAAATGGTGGAATTGGGCGTCGATCCGTACGACATCGCCCAGCATGTATACGGTACATATTCACTGAGTCGAATAAAGCTTTTGAATTTAGCCCTTGACTCGATTGAAATTTCAAAAAACGGGAAACTGTCAATCATGACACTGACCCAGGACATGTTCGACGAAACCCATACGCAGCCCGAAGACGTGGACGGCCTTATTAATTATGCAAAACGCATAAAGGATGTTAAAGTCGCAGCACTCATACAGGAGAACCGGAACGGCTTAGAAAAATCAAAAAATCCCAGCCGGTTTCATGTCAGCCTCCGTTCCGATGGAACCATCGATGTTGCGCTTATCGCATCTTCGTTCGGTGGGGGCGGCCATTCCAGTGCTGCCGGGTTTAACATTGAGTCGACACTTTCCGATATTAAATCACAAATTTTACGCTTGGCGGATGAAATATGATTTAAAACCCGGGCAAACGATTTTGGAAGGTTTTTAATTAGGACGTTCCGTTTAAAGCGGGATTCAAAAAAAGGAGATTTTTATATCATTAAATTAAAATGCACGCGGGTCTTAGCCCGTATTTCTCACGGGCTTGGGTTGGAGATATGCACCGAGAATTAAGCGGGGTTTTAGTTGTTGATAAACCAGCAGATATGACCTCCGCTAAGGTTGTGGCCCGTGTGAAGAAGTTGCTCGGCGCAAGAAAAGCAGGACACACCGGAACACTCGACCCGTTTGCGACCGGTGTACTTGTATGTTGTATCAACCGTGCCACAAAGCTTTCCGGTTTTTTCCTGCACGGCAAAAAAAAATACGAGGGTGTTCTTCACCTCGGCATTGAAACAGATACACAGGATTCCACCGGGAATATCACGGCCACGTGTGATGATATAAAATTTTCTGAAAAAGCAATACGATCGGCATTTGAGCGGTTTGAGGGAACCATAGAGCAATTTCCGCCGGTTTATTCGGCCTTAAAATTTAAAGGGATTCCGCTTTACAAGCTTGCCCGAAGCAACAGGCCTGTACAGAAACCGGCAAGACGTGTTTCTATACTATACATTAAAATATTTGAAATTAAGTTGCCGCTCATACGTTTCGAGGTCGCCTGCTCGGCAGGAACATACATCAGAACACTCTGTGCAGACATCGGCGCATCCCTTGGGTGCGGGGGCCACCTTAAAGAATTAAAGCGGATCGAAAGTAGCGGATTTACCCTTTCGGAGGCGGCAACATTACAAGAACTTGAGGATCTGGCCGTATCCGGGAAATTATTCGACCGGATCATACGGATGTCAAACGCTCTGGAGGACATGCCGGCATATATTGCCGACAAGGTTTTAGAAAAAAAAATAATGCACGGCAATATCCTAACAAAAAATGATTTCCGGTATGAACCCAACGATATTCCGGAAAGTTTTATCAAGATCCTCGATACAAACAATGATCTTATTGCCGTACTAAAGTATTCAAAAGACAAGAATAGATACAAGTATCGCTGCGTACTCAATGCCAAATGAGCGAAAACAACGCTAAGAAAAACCATAATAATAAAAGAGGAGGCAAAATAAATTGGTTTTGACATCAAAAGAGAAAAAGGATTTGATTGAGCAATTCAAACTGCACGAAGATGATACCGGTTCGCCCGAAGTACAGGTCGGACTCCTGACCCATCGGATTTCTTACCTTACAGAGCACTTAAAGGTTCACAAAAAAGATCATCACTCCAGAAGGGGGCTCTTGATTCTCGTTGGCAGAAGACGCAGACTCTTAAACTACGTAAAAAATAAAGATGTAAAACGATACCGTACAATCATCGAGACCCTGGGGCTAAGACGATAAATCATATTATATGCCGGCATATCTCAACAGCAGTTGATAAACGGTTCAGGCTGGAAGATGCCTGCATTTTCAATCGAGCACAAGATAGCACCAAAGAACTTTACCTTTATAACGGCACAAGTTCTATTAACCCTGCCATCGGCAATCGAACGAACGAAAATTTTCATGAAGAATTTTACGATGCCCTGGAAATGAACACATAGAATTCATGGGAAATCCGTGCTAAAATTTTGCAGTCTTTTTCCGCTGAAAGAAAAGGCTCAAGTTGCTGTACGGTCACAGATTTGAAGCTGTTTGGCTTTAAGGAGACATATATGGAAACTTTATTTAAAACAGAAATCGGAGGCAAAACTCTGAGTATTGAGACCGGCAAACTTGCCAAGCAGGCTTCGGGTTCGGTTGTGGTTCAATACGGAGATACCCTTGTGCTTGTGGCAGCTGTATCTTCTTATGAAGAACGCTCGGTGACTTTTTTACCCCTCACCGTTGAGTATCAGGAAAAGGGTTATGCGGCGGGCCGTATTCCCGGAAATTATTTCAGGCGTGAAATCGGCAGACCCAGTGAAAAAGAGACCCTGACCGCCCGTCTCATCGACCGACCCATCCGGCCGCTCTTCCCCAAAGGGTATTGCTGTGAAACTCAAATTATTGCAACGGTACTGTCCATGGACAAGGAAAACGATCCCGACATTCTGGCAATGATCGGCGCGTCTGCCGCACTTGAAATATCAGACATTCCGTTTGCAGGACCGATTGCATGTGTACGTGTCGGTCGGATAGACGGTCAATTAATCGTCAACCCCACCGTCAACGAATACGAAAATTCTGACATCAACATCATCGTTGCCGGGTCAAAAAGCGGTGTCGTTATGGTAGAAGGCGGTGGTGATATTGTAAATGAGTCAGACATGCTGGAAGCCATCTTTTTCGGCCACCAAGCGATGCAGCCGATTATAGATATGCAGATAAAACTCAAGGAGATCCATGGGGTGCCGAAACGGCCCTATATAGCGCCTGAAAGAGATGCAGAACTTGTCCAAACAGTTGAGCAAAAAGCATCTTCAAGGATATATGAAGCCCTGACAACATCCGGCAAAATTCAACGCAATGCCGCGCTTCGCGCCGCAAAATCGGATATATTCGAAGAGTTGGGAGAAGCGTACGCGGATCGGAGGAACCAAGTAAATGACATATTAAACGACCTCCTGAAAAAATTTAGCAGGAACATAGTCCTTGAAGAAAGACGCCGTATCGATAACAGAAAATTCGATGAAATAAGACCCATTGACTGTGAAGTCGGCATATTAAACAGGCCCCACGGCAGTGCCCTCTTTACGCGGGGAGAAACCCAGGTGCTCAGCGTGCTGACCCTTGGATCGGGTCGGGACGAGCAGCGGGTGGAAACCTTAATCGGAGAAGAACTCAGGCCTTTTATGCTCCATTACAATTTTCCGCCATTTTCGGTTGGAGAAGTGAGGCGAATTGGGGGACCGAGCCGAAGAGATATCGGCCATGGCGGACTGTCCACTCGAGCCATAGAAAAAGTTCTGCCGGACAAGGAAGATTTCGATTATACCATCCGCCTTGTCTCGGAGGTTTTGGAATCCAACGGTTCTTCGTCCATGGGTACCGTATGTTCGGGCATCATGGCGCTCATGGACGGCGGTGTTCCCATCAAGGCGCCGGTATCCGGCATTGCAATGGGACTCGTAAAGGAAGGAGACGATATCGTTATCCTGTCTGATATTCTTGGAGATGAAGATCACTCGGGTGATATGGATTTTAAAGTTGCCGGCACAAGCGAAGGCATAACTGCGCTCCAGATGGATATCAAAATCCCTGAACTCACCAGAGATATCATGGAAAAAGCCCTTGAACAGGCCCGTGTCGGACGGCTTTTTATCCTTGAAAAAATGATAGAAGCCATTGATTTACCTCGCAAGGAAATTTCTCAGTATGCGCCTAAAATAATTACCATCAAGATTAATCCCGATAAGATTCGCGAAATCATCGGACCGGGTGGTAAAATCATCAGAGCCATTCAATCTGAAACCAATACAAAAATTGAAATAGATGATTTGGGCCTGGTCAAAATTGCTGCTTTATCCCAAGAAGAAGGGGCCGCCGCTTTAAAGATGATCAATGAAATTATCATTGAACCCGAAGTTGGAAAGATTTACGAAGGCACCGTTGTAAAAATCATGGACTTTGGGGCTTTTGTCCAGATACTCCCCAACGTTGACGGTCTTGTACATATCTCACAACTCGCGGCGCACCGCGTAAACAAGGTGACGGATATTGTTAAGGAAGGAGACCAAATTAAAGTCAAGGTTCTCGAGATCAGCAGAGATGGGAAAATCCGCCTGAGTTACAAAGACGTTCTGGAAGAAGAAAAACAGGCCGAATAAAATGCGTCGTGAAGTTCATAAAACCACCCTCAATAACGGCATCAGAATTGTAACCCAAAAGATGCCGCATTTTCATTCGGTATCCATGGGCGTATGGGTGAATGTCGGTGCCCGTGAAGAATCGCCTGAAGAAAGCGGTCTTTCCCATTTTATCGAACATATGATTTTTAAAGGGACTGAACGAAGAACGGCCTATCAGATTGCCAAAGAGTTTGATTCCATCGGAGGTCAGACCAACGCTTTTACCAGTTCTGAAAATACGTGCTACCATGCAAAAGTCATGGACACGCATCTGGAGATCATGGTCGACATCCTTTCAGATATCTTTTTAAACTCTATGTTCAATGAAAAAGAGGTCGAAAATGAGCGAGCGGTAATTCTTCAGGAAATCGGAATGATGGAAGACAGCCCGGATGACTACATTCACTTCCTTTCAGGAAGTAATTTCTGGGGTAAAAATTCTTTGGGCCGCTCGGTTCTCGGTAATCGTGAAAACATAAAAAATTTTGATCCGGATGCCCTTAAAGGGTTTTTCCGCCGCTTTTATCAGCCTGAACGTATTATCATTTCAGCTGCAGGAAACCTGGAGCACAAACACTTGGTCGATATTGCCGGACCGGTTTTTGAATCGATTCGTCCAGGCAACGATATCCCCGATCGAATTACATCTGACGGACGCTGCCAGGTCGATGTGCACTACAAAGATCTGGAACAGGTTCATATCTGTTTGGGAACAAAAGGGATGTCCATAACCGATCCGCGAAGGTATGAATATTCCCTTTTGAACACGATCTTGGGTGGTAACATGAGTTCCAGGCTGTTCCAGGAAATCCGCGAGAAAAGGGGATTTGCTTACACGGTTTACTCTTTTATATCATCTTATGTCGATACCGGTATGTTCGGGGTCTATGCAGGCGTCAATCCTGACAATGCTTATAAATCCGTTGAACTGATCCTGAAAGAAATCTTTAAGATTAAAGAAGTGCGGATCGATCCGGACGAGCTGCGTTATGCAAAGGAATTCACAAAGGGCAACCTCATGCTTGCATCTGAAAGTAACGACAATCAGATGG
Organism: Desulfobacterales bacterium; assembly: GCA_035529735.1. Lineage (GTDB taxonomy): Bacteria > Desulfobacterota > Desulfobacteria > Desulfobacterales > UBA11574 > JAAXQD01. The sequence goes on from DATKWE010000114.1 coordinate 23,962, forward strand.
TTCGAATGGCACAGAATGAGACGCACTACGGACGTTATATCCCTCTGGAAGATATTGTAAGTAAAATCGAAGCGGTGACCGAAGATGACATCCGCCATCTGACTGAAAGTCTTTTCCCGAACCATCGATTTGCACTGACCCTGTTGGGACCCGTAACCGATAAAAATTTATTCGATGATATGCTGGTCCTCTGATTTATGAACACGCCCCCCACCATCAAATTCCTTCGTTTAAGACCTGACTCGGATGCAGATATTCCCCTGCCCTGCTACATGACGCCCAGGGCCGCCGGGATGGACATATGTGCTGCAATAGAAACGGATTTTATTCTGGAAAAGGGGGCGGTCGCTTTGGTACCCACCGGTTTCGCTGTCGCCATTCCAGAAGGATTTGAAATCCAGATCCGTCCCAGGAGCGGATTGGCGGTAAATCATGGTATCGGCATTATTAATTCCCCCGGGACCATAGATGCCGACTATCGCGGAGAAATTAAGATTGCGGTCATTAACCTCGGAGAAAATAAATATACCTTTCGCCGGGGGGATCGGATTGCCCAGATGGTGGTTAATAGGGTTTATCAGGCAAAATTAAAGGTTGTGGAACACCTCGATGAAACCGGCAGAAATACCGGCGGATTCGGACATACCGGGCGTTAATATGAAGAAAGCTCGATTTTCAGAACCATGTCAAGCCAAGCTCGATTACAACCTTTCAGTATGCATACTGGCCAGCGGAAGCAAGGGAAACGCCATTTTTGTTTCCAACGGTTCCACCTCAATACTGATCGATGCCGGTCTTTCAGGAATCGAAATCGAACGGCGGTTAAAGTCCAGAGGACTTTCCCCGGAAGATCTCGATGCCATTCTCGTATCCCATGAGCATGCCGACCATATCCAGGGCGTCGGTGTTCTTTCGCGCCGTTTTAATCTGCCGGTTTATATCAGCTCAAAAACACAACAAGCCGCCTTTTCACAGCTTGGAAACGTCCGTGACGTCAAAAACTTCGCGTGCGGTTCCACCTTTCGAATCAATAATCTGGCAATACATCCCTTTTCCATATCCCATGATGCAGAAGATCCGGTGGGATTTACCGTAAATCAAAACGGGACAACTATCGGAATCGCAACCGATCTCGGAATCGCAACCGCAATGGTCAAAGAACATCTTAAAGGGTGCGCTTTATTAATCCTTGAAGCCAACCATGATGAAGACATGCTCGTCAACGGCCCCTATCCGTGGCCCGTCAAGCAGCGCATCAAAAGCAGAACCGGTCACCTGTCCAACGCGGAATCAAAACACCTCCTCAATGAAATTCAACATGACCGGTTGAAACATGTCATTCTGGCCCACCTCAGCGAAACAAACAATACACCCCAGAAAGCCTTAAATGAAGTCGGTCAGGCCCTGACCCGCAGCAAGGCGCGCCTCGATGTCGCATCCCAGGATAAATGCGGAGCGTTATTACTCCTTAAATAATTGAGGGGTCAGGAAGTTTTAATTGTAAACACTTATCCATTTGCATTGACCAAAATTTAATCTTGCAGCTATCAAATTGAAGCTTCGACCAAATTTGACATCTTCACATTTTGTGATATGGAATGGTTGTCTTTTAAAACGGCAATGGCTTGATATGCTGAGGTGTGCTCCAGATATTACAGGTTCTCGGAGCTTTTCAGAATCACTATGAACGTGAGGAATATCCTGGCATAACAAGCAACAAAATTGATAATATCGTTGATGGGATAAAAATCATCCTGTTATTTGAATCCATAAAAATAGAAGAAGCCAAAATGGTATCGTATAAGACATTCACTAAATAAATTGCGACATACACTAAAAAACCGACAAAGAAAGGTTTGATATGTTTTTTCAGCTTTATTCTCCTTGCTTATAACGCCAATAATGAGCCGTGCCGGTTAAGAAGTACTGCCACCTAAAATGATAACTATTTCCATAAAAGGTAAATCTTTCAAAACGCCTAGTTCCAGGCATCTGCTCAATTATTTTGTTAGCTCAGACTCTTTGTCCACTATCACGAGGATCTTATCCATTCCTATTCATATAGCAGGTTTCATTCTGTTCTTGGTTTGATGGGTAATCCCTGCAGACTTGTGATCTAGCTTCATATACCACACAAGAATATGTGCCATCATCTCTATTCAGGAAGATACAATCTCCATTTTCTCTGAATTTCAGGAAACGCCCTTCTCCCTCTGTTCCTATCGGATTCGTAAACATGTTAGAATGAAGTCCGGTGAAGTCTTCTAGTGCTTCAATCTCAGGTTGAGACAACTTTGCAAAGGCAAAGTGCCTGCAACACTTCGCACATTCCCTGCATATTTTGCCTGTCATAGTAATCGTCAGGTGTTTCTTGTCCAAATGCAGACCCCTATAGTTGAGCTAACATTATATATTATGTAGAATCGTCTTTTTTATCTAAAAAAACGAACCTGAGACATTTTTGTGCCCGTCATGAAAATGAGTCAATTTTGTAAAATTATTCTTATTTTAGATGCTTAGAAATGTTTGAATGAGATTTTTATATAACAAAAATGTAATTCTTTCAACTTTATGTTTAAATTAAAGGGTTATGCCGATTCGGCATAATTTAAAAATCGAAAAATCTGAGACACCTTTAGTCCAACGGACTGATTATCCCAAGCCTGTTTTTGCTAACAACATGCGTGTAAATCATCGTCGTTTGGAGACTCGAATGACCCAGTAAATCCTGAATCGTCCGGATATCCTGTCCATTTTCGAGCAAATGCGTAGCAAAGCTGTGACGCAATGCGTGAACACAACCAGAATGTTAAAAGGATCATGACTGTTACATGCCAAAGGCGGATAAATGAAGCGTGCGCTAGGGTAAAAGCTTGAGGAGTTTTGCGGCATTCAAACCGGAAACGGCATCGATTTGCGCCCGGGTCAGCCCGGCGTTTTCAAGCTCTTTAAAATACCTTTCAGGCTTTAATAAAGGGAAATCGCTGCCAAAGAGGATTCTGTCCACACCGGCAATTTCAACTGCATGCCTGTATATTTCGGGATCGTACAAAAAAGGAGACGCGGCAGTATCAAAATAAACGTTTTTAAGACGCTCTTTGACGTCTTTTTTTAAAAGATTAAAAAAGAAAATGCCCCCGCCCCAATGGGCCAGAATGATTTTATTTTCCGAAAATCTGGTGACCAATGTATAAATCTGTTTCAGGGTATTGGGAGTCTTTCCGGGATACAGATGCCCCACGGGTTCATTGGTATGGATCAAAAACAAAAGGTCTTTGTCGAGACAGATTTCCATAAGGGGCGTCAGCATATCTAACGCAGTATCATCTATGCCGGATTGGTAAAAAGCGATTTCCCCGATCCCTGAAAGACCGCCTTCCAGACACCGTCGCGCCTCGGAAACAGCCTCCCTGTTAAACGGATCAAAACAACACAACCCCGCAAGGCGTTCAGGATATCGGGTTACAACCTCCATGACATAGTCATTTTGCATTTTAAACGTTGCCGAATCTTTCCACGGAAAACCAAAGACCACGGATCTGTCAACACCTTGCGCATCCATTGCGGCAACGATTTCTTTTGCCCCGACGAGTTTTGATCCCGGCGAATCGTATAAAAGTTTAAAGGCAGGTTCTGAAGGGAAATACTTTTCCCTGTTTTCACGAATGGCTTTTGGGAAGATGTGTGTATGAAAATCGATGATCATAATGGCAACAGGGGTCAGGGATCGGGGGTTAGAAAAAAAGTGAATATCGATAATTCACTTTAATTATAAGTTTAAAGTGCCTAAAGTTAAGGTATTCTTTCAATTTTACATGAATAGATGGAGCGAAGCGACACCTTCACTTTAGGCACGTTAGATCATTTCAAACTTTAGTCACTTTCTGTGATCTCTACCTGATTACATGAACAGTGCACTTTTGATCTGGGCATACAGTTGATTGTTGTCAAACCCCATCAAAGCCGGCGCTTCGGACGGACACACCGCCGAGCAGGCGCCGCACCCTTTGCACAGGGCCGGATTCACTTCAGCCACAAACGCTTCACTGTTAAACGTAATGGCGCCAAACGGACAGACATTGATGCACCCCAAACATCCGGAACATAACTCGGGTCGGATATGCGTGATGATACCGCCCAGTTTGACGTATTTCATCGCCAGAACCGTAACCGCTCTTGCGGCTGCGGCCTGAGCCTGTGTGATGGATTCATCGATGGTCTTGGGGGCGTGGGCCAGCCCGCACACAAAAACGCCGTCCGTGGCAAAATCCACCGGCCGAAGCTTCACGTGGGCTTCGGCAAAAAAACCGTCGGCATTCAAAGGCACCTTATAAAGCTGTGCCAAAGGATTCTCTGATTCCGTTACAATCGCCGACGCCAGAACCAACAGATCGGGATGGATGTCCATCATCCTTCCCAGAACCCGGTCGGTGAAACTCACCTTGAGGCCTTCGTCCCCATTGGTAACATTAACATCCTTATCAGCATCGTACCGGATAAAACCGATGCCTCGAGATCGGGCTTCGCGATAGAGATCCTCGCGCAGACCATACGAACGCAAATCCCTGTAAAGGATAAAAACGTCCATGCCGGGGTTGATCTCTTTCAGGTTCAAAGCACTTTTGATGGATTGGGTGCAGCATACTTTTGAACAGTAGGGCCGATCCGGTATGCGGGAACCGACACACTGGATAAATACCGCCGTGTTGACTTGGGCAATCGATGGATCGTTGCCAATAAACCGCTGCTGCAACTCCAAACCGGTAACGACCCGGGAATCTTGCCCGTATAAATATTGGTCGGGTTTAAACTCCGAAGCCCCTGAAGCGATAAGGGTTACGCCGTGCTCAAGAACCCTGCTATTGCCGTTGCCGGTGACGGTTGTCTTAAAATTCCCCACAAACCCGTCAACCTGCGTAATGCGAGAATTCAGAAAAATATCAATGGCCGGATCGGACTCCACCGCATCGGTCAAGCCTTTTAAATATTCCTGAATATCCTCGCCGCGCCAGGTTTCATGAAGATTCCGCGCCTGGCCGCCGAGAACATCCGATTTTTCAAGCAAAAATGTCTGATACCCTTGATCCGACATGTTTTTGGCCGCAGCCATCCCGGCGACGCCGCCCCCGATCACCAGAACCGCCTGGTTGACCGCCATGGTCGATTCTGCCAGGGGCTGGAGTAGAGCCGCTTTGGCCACGCCCATTCTGACCATATCTTTGGATTTTTTCGTGGCTTCTTCAGGATCGTTTTTATGGACCCAGGAGCACTGGTTGCGGATGTTGGCCATTTCGAACAGGTACTTGTTGACCCCCGCATTGATTAAAGTCTCCTGAAAAAGGGGCTCATGGGTCTTGGGTGTGCAGGCGGCAACAACCACTCGATTCAGCCGATGCTCTCTGATGACCTCCGTCATTTTCTCCTGGGTGTCCTGGGAGCAGCTGAACATATTTTCCTCCACATAGGCGACACCGGGCAGGGTCTTTGCAAATTCCACCACTTCGGGAACATCGACGGTCCCCGCGATATTGGTACCGCACCGACACACAAAAACACCGATTCGGGGCGCCTCACCCCGCACATCCGTCTCTTCCGGAACTTCTTTTGTCTTTGTGAGGGTCCACCGAGACTCGGCCAAACGGCTGCCTGCCACACCCGCAGCAGCACTGGAATCGATCACCGAAGACGGAATATCCTTGGGTGCCTGAAAAGCACCACAAACATATACCCCGGACCTGGAGGTCTCAACCGGATCAAAACTGCTGGTACGGGCAAAGTTGTAATGATCCAGATCGATGCCCCATTTTTTGGCCTGCTCCGCCGTTTTCATGGACGCCGTCAGACCGATTGACAGGACCACCATGTCAAATTCTTCTTCCACACGCCGGCCGGCCTCGTCCACATATCGGATAAGCTGCATCCCCGACGCTTCATCATGGACAATATTGGTAACCTTTGACTTGACGAACCGAACACCATGTTCATCCTTGGCGCGGTTGTAGTATCTTTCAAAGTCTTTCCCATAGGTGCGAATATCAATATAGAAAATGGCGGCGTCCAGACCTTTTTCGCTGTGCTCTTTGGCCAGCATGGCCTCCTTGATGGCATAGGTGCAGCATATCCCGGAGCAGTATCCTTTTGCACCCAGATGGACGTCCCTGGAGCCGATGCACTGCAACCAGGCGATCTTCTTCGGCTCTTTATGATCCGAAGGGCGTATTAGATGACCGCCAAAGGGCCCCGAAGCGGATAGTATCCTTTCGAATTCCAGGGAAGTCACCACATTGGGCTGCTGGGTATAATTAAAGGTGTCGTGCTCTGCAGGATCATACGGTTCGGAACCGGGCGCAAAAATGACGGATCCGACCTTAATGTCGACGATTTCATCTTCTTGAGTATGGTCGATGGCATCAACGCCGCAGAACTCCGCACATATCTTACAGCCGCCGGTTTTAAAATGCACGCATTGGGTACGATCGATAACCGGCGTATTGGGGACTGCCTGGGCGTACGACACATAGATCGGCTTGCGGCCTTTAAGACCCATCTCGTATTCGGATGGGATCGGTCTTACATCATCTTTGGAAATGTGGGCTTGAATTTTTTCAAAGGTAATATGCCCGGTGGGACAAACCGAAACACAGGCACCACAGGATAAGCATGCTTCCGTCTGGATATGGAACGGCGTGTCCACTTTCATGTCCACACCCCTTCCGGTCAGACTGATGGCGCTGTTTCCCATTCTCTCGCAGATTCGGGTGCACAGTCCGCAAAGGATACAGGTGTCGTCTTCTTTGCTAAAACGAGGCTCTTTGATGTCGTATTTCTCAGCCAGTTCTTTAAGAATTTTCACGTCCGGACATCGGGCATACAGCAATTCAATAATAAGTTTGCGAATCTGGTGAATCGCCTCGGTATCGGTTTTTATCTCCATGCCTTCCCAGATCGGGTAGTTGCATGCGGTAACGTATCGAACACGTCCACCGAAATGCATTTCCACTGTGCAAAGACGGCACATGCCGGCCGGTTCGAGAGCTTTGTGATGGCAAAGGGTCGGGATTTCAATTCCATTTTCTTCAGCAACCTGAAGGAGATATTGGTCTTTCTTTCCCCGGACTTCTTTACCGTTGAGTTTAAAACTGATCATTGGGTTAACCTTCTTGTGTCCTGTTTATGTTTTGCAAATGTGGCTATTTAATGACGACGGCATTAAACTTACAAGCTTCATAGCAGATGCTGCATTTGATGCATTTCTCCTGATCCAGCACGTGAGGCTCTTTTTTCTCGCCGGTGATCGCCTCTTGAGGGCACTTGAGGGCGCACAATCGGCAACCGGTACAGGCTTCCGGATCAATCTCGTAATAAAAGAGATTTTTACATACACCGGCCGGACATTTTTTATCTTTGATGTGGGCGTCGTACTCGTTACGGAAATAATTAATGGTCGTCACCACCGGATTGGGGGCCGAAGTCCCTAACCCGCACAGGGATGCTTTGGCGACCATATCGCCCAGTTCTTCAAGGAGTTCGACGTCGCCCTCTGCTCCGTGTCCTTCACAAATGCGGGTCAAAATTTGCAGCATTCGTTTGATTCCCTCCCGGCAGGGATTGCATTGACCGCAGGACTCCTCTTTCAGAAAATCCAAAAAGTATCGGGCCACATCCACCATACAGGTGTCCTGATCCATAACGATCATACCGCCGGAACCCATGATGGAGCCAATTTTTGTCAGTTCATCAAAATCGACGCCCAAATCCAAGTACTTTTCAGGAATACATCCGCCGGAAGGACCTCCGGTTTGAACGGCTTTGAATTTTTTCTTTTTTAGAACACCGCCGCCGATATCATAAATAATATTCCGCAATGTCGTTCCCATGGCGACTTCCACCAGACCGGTATTTTTTATCTTACCGACAAGGCTGAAAACCTTGGTGCCTTTACTGCTTTCCGTCCCCATGCCGGCGTACCAATCGGCCCCCTTAGAGATGATGGCCGGAACATTGGCAAAGGTTTCCACATTATTTAGATTTGAAGGATTTTGTCTGAAACCTTTTTCCACTGTATGCACATATTTGGCCCTGGGCCGGCCCACTTGGCCTTCCAGAGAGGCCATCAGTGCGGTTGACTCACCACAGACAAAAGCACCGGCGCCGGTTGAAATTTTAATATTAAAACTAAAATCGGTACCACCGATATTCTCGCCCAAGAGGCCATATTTTTCAGCCTGTTTTATGGCGGTTACCAGACGTTTTACGGCCAGCGGGTATTCATTGCGAACATACATAAAACCATGATTGGAACCGATGGCCACGGCTGCGATTAACATCCCTTCCAAGACACTGTGGGGGTCTCCTTCCAGAATGCTCCGGTCCATATAGGCTCCGGGATCGCCTTCATCTGCATTACAAATAATATATCTTTCGCCGTGATGTCTGGCACACGTCGCCCATTTAACGCCGGTGGAAAATCCGCCGCCGCCGCGGCCCCTTAAGCCCGAATCTTTAATTATTTGAATAATCTCTTCAGGCTTATGATCCAAGAGCGCACGAAAAAGGGCAAAATACCCCCCCCGGGCGATATACTCCTCAATGCTATCCGGATCGATATAGCCGCAGTTACGCAACGCAACTTTCACCTGATTGTTATAAAAAGACGTATCTTCTAAAAACGGAATCTTCTCTATGGGCTCGATTCCCCCGAGAGGATTCTCAAGATGGTCTTCCAATACACTGCGGGGATCACGAACCTGCCCTAAGATCCATTTGGTTTTTTTGAAATCGTTTTCAAGATAACTGCGAATAACATCGACAATCTTATCTTGGGTGATTTTTTGATAAATAACCCTGGGTTTGCCGGTTTCAGCAATTTCGACCAAAGGTTCAACTTCACAAAAACCGATGCAACCCGTCTGTCTGATTTGGACGCCATTTCCATCGGGAAACTCCTGTATGGCCTTTTCAAACGCAGCCTTACCACCGGCCGCAATACCGCAGGATGCCATTCCGACGAGAACTTTGGTCGTATCGGGATAATAAAGTCTAGTGCTGTATTCCTGACGAATCTTTTCTAACTCTTCCGTAGATTGGATTTTCATACTCTTATCTCGTATCTTTAGTTTTATTCGTAATTTTCCAAGATTTTTTCAACTTTATCCGCACCGATTCGACCGTAAATGTCTTCGTTAACCTTCAGGACCGGCCCCAGGCTGCAGCAACCGATGCAACGCACACCTTCGAGGGTAAACCGCATGTCATCCGTGGTATGCTTGCCGTCGAGGTTTAAAGTATCCTCAATTCTTTCACGTACCCTTTCACCGCCTCTGACGTGACAGGCAGTGCCCAAGCAGATGGAAATAATGTTTCGGCCTTTGGGTTCAAGACTAAACGTGGCGTAAAATGTGCCGACACCGTAGATCTGGCTGTAAGGAACGTTTATTTTTTCTGAAAGATATTTTAAGGTGGGCTGGGGAAGGTGGTTGTAACGCTTTTGAATCGCCTGGAGGATCATAATCAAGTTTTCTTTGTCATTGTCAAACTCTTGTTCGATGATCTTGTCGAGTTCCAGGTAATCGATTTCTACTTCGGCACACGGTTCTGTTGTTGATGGACTTACTTTATTCATTCGCAACAATCCTTATCACAATGGTTATGCTTGATCAGCAGACATTGGGCAGTAGATGACCGGACAGTTTTCCACGCAACTGCCGCACCCGGTACAACGGTCCATATTGATACTGCGCGCTCGCTTTCTGACTCTCACCGTGAGGTTTCCTTCCTCGCCGGAAATATCTTCCACTTCTGAGAGGGTGATTAATTCGATGTTGATGTGCCGGCCGACCTCGACCAGTTTGGGCGAGATAATTCACATGGCACAGTCATTGGTTGGGAAGGTCTTGTCAAGCTGCGCCATCATCCCGCCGATAGCCCCGGACTTTTCAACGAGGTAGACATAAAAACCGGCATTGGCCAGATCCAGAGCCGACTGCATTCCGGCGATGCCACCGCCAACCACCATTACGGCACCTGTTTTTTTATTCGACATTTTCTGCTCCTGTATTAAAAAAAGAAGTGATATTCGTGATATCAAGCTGGTTCATATCGATTCCCAACGTCTTTTCATCGATACCCATACACAGACCGAGGAGCTGTGGATAAATAATTGAGGCAAGGGCTTCATTGCCAGTTTGGGAGATCATCATTTTCTGCACCGTATCAAATTGCAAATGACACCACGGACAGGCGGCGCACAGATAATCGGCGCCGGCTTTCTTTCCATTGGCCAGTTTCTTTTCGGTTAAATTCATTGAAAGATCATCGTTCACACCCATTACCGGGGCACCGCAACATTCCAGCTTGCTGAGATAGTCCACGCTTTCGGCCCCCGTGACCTCCACGAGCTTGTCAAATATAGACGGGGCAACCGGATCATCAAACTGAGTAACATCGCTGGGGCGAAGGGCATGACATCCATAGTGGGTGGCAATTTTGAGTCCTTTATAGGCGTTGGAGATATTGCGCTCTAGGGTATCCAGCCCCACATCATGATAGAGCACTGAAAGAAAATGCTTCACCTCGGCGTTGCCTTCATACCGCATGCCTTTTTCTGCAAGCAATTTTTTGATCTCTTCCTGAAGATCTCCGTCTTCCTTCAAGAAGTGTTCCGCTTCCTTCAGGCTGCCAAAGCAACATTTACACAGGGTCATTATATTGAGCCCGAATTTTTCGGCCCACGCCAGATTTTCCGATGCAGACAGGAGAAATGCCTTTTGGTCAAAATTGCGAACCGGATATCCACAGCATTTAAAATCCCGGATATCGACAAGCTGAATACCCACCTGCCGCATAACCGCCCGGGCAGCGGTTTCAAACTGAACGACCCTGGCGGGTATATTACATCCCAAAAATAATGCATATTTCATAATGATATCCTCTTACTTTGGTCGTATTTCATTCTTTCAAACTGCTTCTGAGACAGCCGTGTCGTCTTCTGAAGGTTTGCGCGCATTTTCAACGGCAAGATTTTTTAATTGATATAAAATATCCGTCACCTTCACATTCTGGGGGCAGTGCTCCTGACATTGATAACAGGTCACACAATCCCAAATCATCCGCGGACCGGTTGCCATTTCAGTCAGACCCAATCCGAGACAGTTCATAATCTGATGCGGCAGAAGGCCCAGAACCTCCTGAGGATTGTCGTAGTTGATCACCACGGGACACACCGTGGTGCAGTTCTGACATCCAAAGCAATAGGAAAATGTAACGGCACCCGGAAGTCGATTCACAAGGTTGCTTTCACGGTCTTTAAGCGAGATGGGTGTGCTCTTGTCCATGACCTTCTCGAAATTGCCGGCAACAACCCGGCTTGCGTGTTCAACGGGCCTTCGATAATCATCTTCGGCGATATTCTCCCGATTCAGCGCGCGACTGAAGGAAAACGGACTCAGCGTCAAGAGTTCCGGGACCCCTTTTTGAACCAAATCCTCCCTCACATTGAACCACAACGCTTTAAGATTGATTCCGGACGGACAGACCACCGTGCATCGATCACAATTGGTGCACAAATAAACCCCCTCCTGAATGGCGCGTAATTTCTCATGGCTCAGGTCTTTTCCTTTGGCTAGTGTTTTCAGAAACGTCATCTTCTCTGAAGGGAGTATGTATTCATTGCCCAGGACATCAAAAGCCGTGGAGGCAGAGCATCGCAGGCTGCAGGTGCCGCAATGGGTACAGGCATCCAATTCCATGGCCTGTCTTGTGGCGATATTTATTGGGTCTGATCGTTCCGTGTCCATGACCGCATTGGCCAGAAGACTTACGGGCGTCGCTATGATATGGAACATCTTGGAAAACGGGAGATAGGCCAAACCGATAAAGCATGCCAGGAAATGGATATACCAGAGGATATTCGAGGTCCCCGCACGATCAAGGCCCAGGGCCACCGGTGTGATGATTTTGGCAAACGTATAGCCTGTAAAAGCCCATTTGGGCGAAGAATGGCATTCTGCACAGTTGGCTTCGTGGCTTTCCATGCCCTGTTCCAAAATCTCCTCTTCAAAAGGCCCTTCGACATTCGGGGAGACAACGTCAAAATTTTTAACCCAATAGCTTTCAAGGGCCGCTATTTCCTCTGCATCATCCTCTTCCGTGAGACCGGCATAATCGGTCACCATATCCTGAAATTCAGTATGAGATGTAATTTTAGCCCCTTCCAGCATGATGCCGGAAAACATAATGACCACCAGAATAAGGATTGCATAGTGATCCATGGCGTTGGTTTTAAGGCGGGGGACTTTAAAAATGAACCGGCGGAGTACAGCTATAGCGATACCTATAATCACCATCAAGCCGAAAAAATCCCTCAAAAACATAAATGGATTGACGGTTGAATAGTAATCGGAAAACAGTTTTGCAGTGATAAAGTTTTCCAGGGCATGCATCAGGAGCAGGAGCATAAATCCGGCGTATATGAGCATGTGCATCAGCCAGCGTGTAAAATCTTCTTTCAAAATCCTTCGTTGCAAAACAACATCGAGGATAAATACTTTCACCAAGATCAAGATTTTTGAGCTGAAAACAACACGGGCGATTCCTTTGACGGATGCGGACAAACGCTGGGAGGGTGTATAATCCCGGGCTGAAATACCGATTTTCATCGAACACCACGTATAAAACTTGTAAATCAGACCCAGGGCGAAAATAATAAGTGAAATATAAAGAAGCGTATTAAAAACCATATGGAAGACCTCCAAAATTTAGCTAAAAGAATCGATTGCTCTAACTCTGATTTTTCATGGAGTTGAATTTGCTTCTGTAACGACCGATTAAATTAAAATCGACTTCCAAAGCAATTTTTAATATAAGGCACTCAAAGCTTTGTCAAATAATAATTGATGAATTTGTTACAGATATTGTCGCGCCGTTAAATGGTTGAGCTGTTAAGCCATTGATATCATGTTAATATATTGATTTTTAATGGAATTTTGACATTCATCGTCTTGAAGAATATCCCACAATGAATTATCGACAAATATTCCCCGAATCAATTGTTTGACCATTCAACTGTTTGACGATGGCGGCAATGAACGACCCCGAAGCAGGCTGAAAGGGGGTCCCAAATCGGTCAATAAATATTCCCCGAATCAACTGTTTCCCGTTCAACTGTTTGACCATGGCGGTAATGAACGACCCCGAAGCAGGCTGAAAGGGGGTCCCAAATCGGTCAATTTGTATTCCATCGACGCAAGATCCGGGCGAAAAACCCATCCAAATTAAATCACGGTTTTAATCTCTTGGGCAATTCGAACCGCCGCCGCCTTTGGATCCTTTGCATCTCTGATGGGACGGCCGATCACAAGATAATCGGATCCATCTGAAACCGCCCGGGCCGGTGTTGTTATTCGCCGCTGGTCATGTTTCCCCGTCACATCCCATTCGGGTCGTATCCCCGGGGTCACCGCAATAAAGTCGCGCCCGAAGTGTTCTTTAATAATTTTAACTTCGAGCCCCGAGCAGACGATGCCGTTGCAGCCGGCCGCTTTGGCCATGGCCGCCCGTTTCACCACCAGCCGACCCATGTCGTCATAAAACATTTCCCTGAACCCGGAGGCTTTAATGTCTTCACTGGTGACACTGGTTAAAACCGTAACCCCAAGGATGCCGACCCGCCCTTTGGCCCCTTCAACCGCAGCTTCGAGCATCCGGGGAGTCTCGCCGCAATGAACCGTTGTAAACGCAATACCTAAATCTGCGATTCTCTCCATAGCGCGAAAAACCGTTGCCGGAATATCATGAAGTTTCAGATCCAAAAACACTTCGGCGGTCCCGGAAGCTTTTATAAAATCGATTATTTCAAGACCGGATCGGATGAAAAGCTCCAGACCGACTTTGAACATTCCCACCGATTCCGAAAGCAGTTCCACATAGTGTTGGGCGGTCTTCACCGACGGAACGTCCAGGGGAAAAACGATGTAATCTTTGGCATGTTTCATCTTTGAAATATCAACCTGTTATGATTTTCAAAACATCGGGGATGATGCCAATGACAATCGGCAGCATGCCGGGCTGCTCCCCGTCAACATCGAGAAGTACCTGCTGGTTTGATAATGCTTCTACTTTTTCACCGGCCAGAGTAATGACTTTGTCAATATCATTTATTTTGCCGTTATACAGTTTCGGAAGATTTAAAAAAATTTCAGGAATTGTCAGATCCCCGATGACCGTAACATTCAAGAGCCCGTCACAGACCGATGCACCCGGGGCGACCCACATTCCACCACCATGATACTGTCCGTTTGCAACCGCTACGTTCCAGACCCGCAATTCCTGTTCAAAACCTTCATCGACACGGATCCGTACCTTTTTCTTTCCATATAAAAAAATAGAAATGAGCGTTGCCCACATAAATGAAATAAACGGGCCCAACGCTTTGGTCGTCCGGTTGACCCGCCGGGCAACTTCACCGCCCAGACCGAAACTCGTAATATTATGGAAATATCGACGACGTTCATGACCCTCGTCATCTCGAAAAAACAGTACGCCCAAATCGATGGTTCGGACGGTGCCGGCAGCAATCAGATCGACGGCCTGTTCGAGGTCTTTGGGTATTGAAACGGTTCTGACGAAATCGCAGCCGGTCCCGTTGGGGATAAAACCCAGTGCCAAATCCGACCTCACGGATGCTTCATGCATCATAATACCGTTAACAACCTCGTTCAGCGTACCGTCTCCTCCCACGCAGACGAGAAGCCTGACCTTTTGAGCAAGGGCATTTTTTACAAGCATTACCGCATCTCCAGGCCCTCGAGTCATATACGCCTCAAAAGGGCCCAGGCGATCTCTGGCAAGCCCTTCGATCATCGGCCAGTCCGATCCCGTTGAACCGTTTCCGGCATGGGGGTTGACGATAAAAGCGATCCTTGACAAATTAACTCCTGATCTCCGTTAACAACATAAAATATTCCCCGAATCGGTCAGGACAGGCAAACACGGATAAAAAATACACGGAATTTGCTGCTAAAAAACGACATATCGTATAATTATCCATCCATAAAGCAATTTTTACAACAAGCATTCACATTTTTAATAAATCTATTGAAATTACTGACTTTAAAATGTTATGAAATTTATTCTTAAAACTAAGGATAAATCCTTCATGAAAAATTCGAGACCGCCTTTGGGGAAAAAATGAACCTAACAGAAAAACAGCAGACCCTTTTGCGAATGCTTCCCGCAGTGGATTACATCCTTGAGCTGGCAAAGGCAGATTCTTTGTTCGACAATGTCCCAAAATCTGTTCTGGTTCGCTCCATCCGCTCTGTTGTTGAAAATCTTCGGATGATTATCCTAGAGGCCCCACAGGATCTCACACAGACAGACCTGTCCGACGCCAACATCCTTAAAAAGATCAAAAACAGTGTCAAAAGAGCCATGACGCCGATGCTTACCCGGGTCATCAACGCCACGGGCGTTGTGGTACATACCAACCTCGGCCGATCGTTACTTTCGGACGATGCGGTGCAGAACCTTCTGTCCATTGCATCCGGGTATTCCAATTTGGAATTCGATCTATCAAAAGGGATGCGAGGTTCCAGATACAGCATTGTTGAAGATATTCTGTGTGAAATAAGCGGCGCTGAAGCGGCCATGGTGGTCAACAACAATGCCGGAGCCGTCTTTCTATCTTTAGAAACCCTCGCCAAAGATAAAAAAGTGATTGTTTCCAGGGGAGAACTGGTGGAAATCGGGGGGTCATTCAGGATCCCCGATGTCATGGCCAAAAGCGGCGGGATATTGAGGGAGGTAGGGACCACAAACCGTACGCACCTTAAAGACTATGAAAATGCCATCGAGCACGATACCGCCCTTCTCTTAAAAGTCCACAAAAGCAATTACAGTGTCGTCGGCTTTACCGCCGAAGTCTCTCTTGAAGCGCTGGTTGCTCTGGGCGCAAAATATAAGATCCCGGTTATGGAAGATCTCGGCAGCGGAACCTTTGTAGATTTTTCAAAGTACGGTCTGTTAAAGGAGCCCACGGTTCAGGAATCTGTTAAAGCAGGCGCAGACATTATCACGTTCAGTGGAGACAAGCTCCTTGGCGGACCCCAGGCAGGCATCATTTTAGGCAAAAATGACCTCCTTATGAAAATCAAAGAAAATCCCATTAACCGGGCGCTTCGTATCGACAAACTGACCCTTGCAGCACTCGAAAGCACCTTGCGGCATTACAGAAACATAGACAGGGAAATGGATTCCATTCCAACACTGCGCATGTTGACCCTTTCTTTGGCGCATATTGAATCAAAAGCAAAAACACTTGCCAAGATGCTCGAAAATATCAGCGATACCCGATTGTCTGTAGATCTCATCGACACATCCTCGAGACCCGGCGGCGGTTCTCTCCCGCTTTTAACACTCCCCAGCAAAGGTGTGGGCGTCAAGGTCCGGGGAATCTCTGCCAATGCGGTGGAAGAACAGATGCGGAACCATGAACTCCCCATCATTGGAAGGATCGAAGAAGATCTCTTTATCATGGATCTTAGAACCATACTTGATGACGAACTGCCGATCATCCAACATGCTGTTGAACACATGCTGAAAAAGGCCTGATCATGACACACAAAAAAACAGAATTGTTTCACAACCGATCTTCCAGCAAGGAGTTTCTTTTTTACAAAACCGATACCAAACCGAAAAAAGATACGGCTGAAGCCCTATCTTCGGCGGCGGCGGACCGAATTTTAAATGCCTTCCCGGACATTCTTGCACAAAAGAACTTTATGGATTACGCCATGGCGCAGCTCGAATCTTCGACACAATTCGAAGCCATGGTCATCAAGATCGACACCCTCAAGCACAACGCCGAAACAGCCGGTAACTACGGGATCGATCTATGGATCGATGTGGCCCATGTCATCGATGCAATATGCCGGCGTGAAAATGGAATTTGGGGACGGCTCGACCCGGGACGTTTCGGATGTTTCTTTTCTGAAAAAAATGAGACGCCCCCCGTGGAACTTGCAAAAAAAATAAACGACGGCCTGGCAGAAATTAGAAATGAGACGGTCTCCATCGGCATTGCCTCATACCCCACCCTTAGTTTTGAAAAAGATCAAATCCTCGATCA
The DNA here is from genome assembly GCA_035529735.1 of Desulfobacterales bacterium. GTDB lineage: Bacteria > Desulfobacterota > Desulfobacteria > Desulfobacterales > UBA11574 > JAAXQD01. The sequence continues at coordinate 41,087 of DATKWE010000114.1, forward strand.
CGCCGGCAAAGCGCTCGATCACGCCGCCTTTTTCGGGCCCGGCAGTACCGTGTCATTTGATGCAGTGAGCTTAAATATCAGCGGAGACACCCGCTATCAGAATGGAGACATAGACGGGGCCATCGAAGAGTTCAAGACAGCGCTTCTGCTCGATCCGTCGGATGTCAACCTCCATAACAGTCTGGGTGTATGTTACGGTATTTTGAGCGATCATGATAATGCACTCAAAGAATTTCAAGAAGCCGTCCGGCTCGACCCGAACCAAGTCATGGCCCTATACAACTCGGGGCTGATCAACATGTTGACCGAGGATACCGAAAAGGCACTCCAATACTTTCTCGAAGCCGGCGAAAAAGAAGACGATATCTTTGAAATTACGTTTCAAACCGGAAACGTTTATCTGAAAATGGGAACACCGGAAAAAGCGAAAAAATTCCTTGAAAAAGCTGTAACACTCAATTCGGAGTCAAGCCCGGCTTTTCGTTGCCTGGGTGAGTGTTACAGCGCCATGAATATGAATGGCGATGCCATTTCCGCATATAAAAAAGCCCTCCGGCTAAACCCCAACGACGCCGAATCACTGTCAACACTCGGCTACCTGTTTGATCTTTTGGGTGAAAATCCTGAGATTACAACTAGTTTATGTCAGCAGAGTATTGACATTGCACCTGGAAACGGTCTGTTCAGGCACAGATTTGGCAACCTATATCTCAAAAGGAATCAACTTGAAGACGCACTGAAACAGTTCCAAAAAGCCCATGATCTGGGCCACGACTCCGGAGACATGATCGAAAAGATTAAACGATTGATGCTGGACAATTGATCCCGGGGGCAGGGGTTGCATATCATCCACCATGTATTATGATTTTCAAAAGACGGGGTCGGTTAAACCATGAAAAAGATTATTCTTGACATACTTCAAGACAGCATCCGCGTCAAAGACCGGTTTATTAAAAATAACATCGATCTCATTGAAAGAGGAGCGGATATCCTCGCATCGGGCATTGTCTCCGGCCACAAAATCCTGATTTTCGGTAATGGCGGGAGTGCTGCGGATGCCCAGCATATTGCCGCCGAATTCGTTAACCGGTTTCAGATTGAACGGCCCCCCCTTGCGGCGCTGGCGCTTACCACCGACACCTCCATCATAACCAGCATTGGAAATGATTATCACTTTGACGAAATCTTCTCCAAACAGATTGCGGCCCTGGGAAGAAAGGACGATATTGCCGTGGGAATCAGTACCAGCGGGAATTCTAAAAATGTTGTCAAAGCCATACGGGCGGCAAAAAATATCGGAATGTTCACCATCGGATTGACCGGTCGCGGCGGCGAGATGGCGGCGTGCTCGGATCTTGTGTTTGCCGTGGAATCGGACACAACGGCAAGAATTCAGGAAACCCATATCACATTGGGTCATATATTGTGCGACCTTGTGGATCGGATTTTGTTTCCGGAAAAATTCAGCGACCCTTAACAACAAAAATCCGAATTAAGGAAATCATATAACCGTTTAGTTTTTTGAAAAAAGCTGAATTGTTACAAATTCATTAGGTTAGAGAACATTATGCCGAAAAAGTTTGAGCCGATAGATTTGAGCCGGGTGAAAACATACCCGCTTTCACAACGAAAAAGCAAAGTATCCACAATGGATTTCGGAAAAACATGGCAAAAAGGCGCCCGTTTCAAGGAATTTCTTGACCGTCTTCCCGACATACTCGCCGGAAGCCATCTCAAGACCGTCATTTCTGCCATTGTTAACGCTTTTCAGAAAGAAAAAACCATCGTCTTTGCCATGGGAGCCCATGTCATTAAAGTGGGTCTAAACCCCATTGTTATCGACCTGATGGAACGCGGTATTATCACGGCCGTCGCAATGAACGGCGCCGGTATCATTCATGATCTCGAACTTGCCATGGCAGGGCAGACATCCGAAGATGTTTCGGCGTCTCTCGGAGACGGCACCTTTGGAATGGCCCACGAGACGGGCGCTTTCTTATGCGACGCCGTCTCTCTGGCCGGAAAAACATCCGGAGGACTCGGCGAAACCATCGGTTCCGCCATCATTGAAAAGAGGCTCCCCCATTCAGAACACAGCATTCTCGCTTCGGGTGCACGCCTGGGCATACCGGTTACGGTCCATGTCGCATTTGGCACGGATATCCTTCATATGCACCCCGGCTTTGATCCCAATGCAGCAGGGGAAGCGACCCACAGAGATTTTCGCACGTTTGCGTCCGTCATCGGCACACTCGAAGGAGGGGTTTACCTGAATGTGGGATCTGCGGTCATACTCCCGGAAGTTTTCTTAAAAGCGGTGACGCTGGCACGGAACCTGGGGCATCATCTCGATCAATTCACAGCGGTGAACATGGATTTCATCAAACACTACCGGCCCATGACCAATGTGGTTAACCGGCCCACAGCCAGAGGCGGACAGGGCTTTAACCTTACAGGCCACCATGAAATCATGCTGCCGCTGATCGCCGCCGGAGTTATTGAAGCGATCGGGTAGATTCCCACGGGCTAACGCCCGTGGTCCTCTGCCAATTATTGATAGGGTTTAAATTTATTGGAAAGATAAGGAGTCGTTTATAATGCCGATTTACGAATATCATTGTGATACATGTGAAAAAGATTTTGAACGTCTGGTTTTTGGAAACGAAAAGCCCGTTTGCCCGACATGTCACAACAAAAAAGTCAAAAAAATCATGTCCGCATGCACCTTCTATAGTAAAGGCAGCCATGGTCAAACGGTTAATGCGGCTGCGTCGGCATCATCTTGTGGTGGATGTTCAGCGACCAGTTGTTCGAGCTGTAGTCACTGATGGAAAAAACACTCAAAATAGGAACCCGGGGCAGCAAACTCGCACTCTGGCAGGCAAACTGGGTTAAATCTGAGCTGAATACCCGGCACCCTTCCCTTTCAGTTGAACTTGTCGTCATAAAAACCAAAGGGGACAAGATTCTCGATGTACCGCTTGCCAAGGTCGGCGGAAAAGGACTTTTTGTAAAAGAAATCGAAGAAGCGCTTTTAAACGGCCGCATAGACCTTGCGGTACACAGCATGAAGGATATGCCGTCGGAAATACCGAAAGGGCTGTGCATCGGCGCAATTCCCAAGCGCGAAAATCCGCAAGATGTTCTAATTTCAAAAAAAGGACTGCCCCTTTTCCAACTTGAACCCGGCGCCATGATCGGAACCAGCAGTCTTCGTCGTGCCGCTCAGCTTCTCCATGCCAGACCGGATCTGTGTATATTCCCCCTCAGGGGGAACCTGGACACGCGCCTAAAAAAGCTCGAAACTGAAAATTTTGATGCCATCGTTCTGGCCGCCGCCGGTGTAAAGCGCTTGGGTCTTGAAAACAGAATAACCGAATTCCTCGACGAAAATATTATGCTTCCGGCCGTTGGCCAGGGTGCCCTTTGTATCGAGATCCGACAAAATGATCCCGAGGTGGCGCCGATGGTCGCCAAACTTGAGCACCGTCGAACAAGAGCAATCATCCTGGGTGAACGTGCCTTTTTAAACCGCCTTGAAGGCGGCTGCCAAGTCCCGATTGCAGCCCACGGAAAAATCGACAACACCCGATTTACCCTTTGCGGTCTTGTGGCCACTGTCGATGGAAAAACCCTCATCAAAGAGACCTTTTCAGGGCCTGAAGGTTCGGCCGAAACCATCGGCGTAGAACTTGCCGATCACCTGGTTTCCCTGGGGGCGAAAACCATAATGGAAAACCTTAAATCTGATCTGGATCTAAACCATGAACGGTAAAGTCTATCTGGTCGGTGCCGGACCCGGTGATCCGGAGTTGATCACCGTAAAGGGATTGGAATGCATCAAGAACGCCGATGTCATTATTTACGATTATCTTGCATCTCCAAGTCTGTTAAAACATGCCCAAGCGCACGCTGAAATCATCTATGTCGGGAAAAAAGGAGGAGATCACACCCTTTCCCAGGATAGAATCAATGCGCTGATCGCGGAAAAAGCCCAAAAAGGTTTTACGGTCACCCGACTGAAGGGCGGCGATCCATTTATATTCGGCCGTGGCGGCGAAGAAGCAGAGGTGCTGATCGACGCCCGAATTCCTTTTGAAATTATCCCCGGTGTCACTTCAGCCATCGCCGCTCCGGCCTATGCCGGCATCCCGCTGACACACCGAAAATTTACCTCCACAGTCGCTTTTGTCACCGGACATGAAGACCCTGCGAAAGCGGAATCGAGTATCGACTGGGCAGCACTTGCCAAGGGGATTGGAACCATTGTCTTTCTCATGGGCGTCAAAAATCTTCCGCATATAACAGACCGCCTCATGCACCACGGTATGCCCCCGGATACCCCGGTTGCGCTCGTCCGCTGGGGAACGACCCCCAAACAAACCACTGTTTCAGGAACACTCGATACCATTGTCGAACGCATAAAAGCCGCCGGTCTCAAACCGCCGGCCATTATTGTTGTGGGTCATGTTGTAAAATTAAGAGAAAAAATGCAATGGTTTGAAACCCGGCCTTTGATGGGACAATGCATCGTGGTCACCCGAGCCAGAGAACAGGCCAGTGACCTGGTCAAATGTCTTTCCGATCTGGGCGCCGAGTGTCTCGAATGCCCCACCATAAAAGTTGCCCCGCCGGAGGATGTAAAACCATTGGACAGGGCCATCGAAAACCTTTCATCTTATAACTGGCTGATCTTTACCAGCGTCAACGGCGTTAACTTCTTTTTTGAGCGGCTTTTTCAAAAAAACAAAGATGTCCGTGCCTTAAAAGATATCCATACGGCAGTTATCGGTCCGGCAACAGAAAAAAGACTGTTTGATTTTGGGCTCAAAAGCGATATTGTCCCCGAAAGCTACCGGGCCGAGTCTGTGGTCAAGGCATTCGCCGGAAAAGATGTAACCGGGAAAAAGATACTGCTGCCACGCGCAAAAGAGGCAAGGCCGGTGCTGCCGTTGGAATTGAAAAAGATGGGCGCCGTTGTTGACGAAGTAGCGGCATACCGTACCCTTGCGGTCAAGGACAACGCCGATGTTCTATCGACACGTCTCAAAGAACGATCCATAGATATGATCACATTTACAAGCTCTTCCACCGCAAAAAACTTCCACGCCCTTTTCCCGACCGAAGATCTAAAGGATCTGATGCAGGGCGTCACCATCGCCAGCATCGGTCCCGTTACCGCCGATACCGCACGAGACCTGGGATTTGACGTCCACATCGTTGCAAAATCCTACACCATACCGGGACTGTGCGAAGCAATTCTATCCCATTTCAGCTGAGGAAGATCTTACGAAACAGGTCCCTCGAGGGAGAAAAATATGCTTTCCCCATGTGAAATTTTAAAATGAATCGGCCCGGACGATAATACAAAGACATGTTGACCCGCTCCCATGTTTTAGTGTATCCTTAGTTTTTTTTCCCAAGCACTCAACACAATTAAAGGGAACCGTCATGGACGACCATCTCGATAAACTCCATGGATTTGTCGATACGATTTCATCCATGAAAGAGATCATTATCACCAACATCGTATTGATCGGACAGGTCCCCGCCCCCACATTCAAGGAAAAAAAACGCACCAGTGCCTTCATGGAAAGACTGGCCGAATTCCAAGTTGATGAATGCACCACCGATGGCTACCGTAACCCCATCGGCATCATCAAAGGGACCTCCGAAAAGAAGCCTCCCATCTTTGTCGTCGCACACCTGGACACCATTTTTAGCAAAGATATCGATCATTATTATACCATCAAAGAGAATTCAATAACCGGTACGGGTATCATGGACAATTCTGTGGGCGTGGGCGTCCTGCTCTCTTTGCCGGAAATTTTTCGAAAATTAAATCTGCGCTTTGAATCGGACATTGTCCTGGCCGGTGTTATACAGTCTTTGGGCAAAGGCAACTTGAGAGGCATCCGGCACCTTTTAAAAACATGGGCCACGCCCATCAGAGGGGCGGTCTGTATCGAGGCCGGTAAACTCGGAAGGCTCAGCTACTACACGGATGGAATGATTCGATGTGAAGTCGATTGCAACATCTCCTCAAACAACGGCTGGGAATTCAAATTCAAGCCCAATGCAATTCTGATTTTAAACGAAGTGATCAACCAGATACTTAAACTCCGGTTGCCCCAAAAACCACGATCACGGGTTATTGTCGGAAAAATTTCAGGTGGTTCCAAGCACGGCGTGATTGCATATAACGCAACCCTCGGTTTTGAGATTCAAAGCAACTCCGACAAAATGGTTAAATCGATTTTCAACAACATTAAGGATATTGTTGAGGGCATCGGTCATGAACATGAAGTCGATTTGAAATTAAAAACATTGAGCAATATCCATGCAGCACGGTTAAATTTCGGTCATCCTCTGGTAAAAAGTACGGTTGCCGTGATGAAAAAACTCGATTTAGTACCGATCAGTGAGCCCAGCGAGTCTGAGCTTTCAATCTTTCTTTCACGTAAAATTCCAGCGGTTACACTTGGAATTACCCGGGGTGAAAACTATCACCAGCAAAATGCCACCGTGGAAATCGAGCCCATCTTTAAAGGGATAGCCCAGATTATCGGTGTATTGATGGCCATAGACAGCGGAGGATGTGATGAAGCGCAGTTGGCTTGAAAACAATACCTTCCATTATTCAGAATTCAACAACCTCAATCGGCTGGTGGAGGAAAAACAACGGAAAAATCTGAAAATTTCTCTGTGCCTGCCCACGCTTAATGAAGAAAAAACCATCGCAAAAGAAATTCTGATAATGAAATCAGAGCTGATGACGCGCTATCCGCTTCTCGATGAGATCGTTGTTGTCGACTCCGGATCCACAGATAAAACCAGAGATATCGCAAGTGAATATGGGGCGAATGTTTACGAAGCAACAGAAATTCTTCCGAAACTGGAAAATTTCAAAGGCAAAGGGGAAAACCTCTGGAAAGCCCTTTATATTACCCAAGGCGATATCATTGTCTACCTGGATGCAGACATAAAAAATATTCATCACAGGTTTGCCTATGGGCTCTTAGGGCCGCTGCTTCTTTTCGATCATATCAAATACGTTAAAGCCTTTTATGACCGACCGATTGCCACCGGAAAAAGTAAAATCAGACCCACCGGCGGCGGCCGGGTCACCGAGCTTGTTATCAGACCGCTGTTCTCTATTTTCTTCCCGGAACTTACACAGATTTTACAGCCGTTATCCGGTGAATATGCTGGATTTCGGGAACTATTTGAAATAATTCCATTCCCCATCGGGTATGGCGTCGAAACCAGCATCATTCTCGATATCTATGAAAAATGGGGACTCGATGTCATAGCTCAGGTGGACCTTGACAAGCGGATTCACAGAAACCAGGACACAAGGGCGTTGGGAAAAATGTCGTTTGCGATTTTACAGACGTTCATCAGACGTAAAAGAAAATTGGGATTGGTCGATTTTACAGAGGATCTTTTCGATGAAATGATTCAGTACAACCTTGTAAAAAACGAATACATGCCGGATATTTATAAAATTGAAGGTCACGAAAGGCCCCCCATTATCGAAATTCCGGAGTATCGTGAAAAGTTCAAGAAACAGATGATTTGATCACGCCATCAAGAAAACACGAAATCTTCGATGTTTCGTGTTTTCTTTTTTCCGGATCCTTGTGATATCTTTTATTCCAGTTGAACGTTTGGGTTTCCCGGGGCAAATCCAAATTAAGAGGATACAAAAACATTGCCAGACTCAAAACTGATCGACCGATTCAATCGAAATCTGAACTACCTTCGCATATCCATTACCGACCGCTGCAACCTTAAATGTCTATACTGTGTGCCTCGGGATCTGATTCCAAAGCTCCCGCACCATGAGGTATTAAGCTATGAAGAGATACTCCGTATTGTCAGGGTAAGCATTGGCCTTGGGATCTCCAAGGTCAGAGTCACCGGTGGAGAACCGCTGGTTAGAAAAGGTGTTTATCATTTTTTAAAGCAACTGGCCGGAATAGAAGGACTTCTGGATATATCTCTGACCACCAATGGTGTTCTGCTCAAGGATAACATACATAGGATCAAATCCGCCGGTATAAAAAGAATAAATATCAGTCTAGACACTTTAAACAGAGAAAAGTATAAGCAAATTACAGGCTACGATTTTTTCGATCAAGTATGGGAAGGCATAGAACTGGCTCAACGAATGGGATTTTATCCCATTAAAATTAATGTGGTGCCCGTAAAAGGCGTCAACGATGATGAATTGGTAGACATTGCCAGACTGTCCATGACCCATCCATTTCACATACGCTTTATCGAATACATGCCCATGGGTTCAAGCCATATGGACATCGACCGCCATTTACTTGCCCCTGAAATTAAAAAGAACATCGAGCAATTGGGTGAACTTGTCCCGGTTGATAGAAGCACCAATGACGGTCCTGCAGAACGATTCAAGTTTAAATCGGGCCGAGGAGAAATCGGCTTTATTCACCCCATAAGCCGTCATTTTTGTCAGACGTGCAATCGGTTAAGATTAACCGCAAGTGGCCAATTACGACCCTGCCTGATGCAGGACAAACAAGAAGATTTAAAATCGATCATACGAAAAGGCTGCTCTGACAGGGAGCTGGCTGAGGTTTTTCTCGAAGCGGTTCGTCACAAGCCTTTGGAACACAAGCTTCTGACGGATCACAATGCCGGGAGTGCAGTTCAGATGTGCGCCATAGGGGGCTAAGGGGGCTCAAAAAAAAGGCCTGGGCCGTATCAGTGGGAGGCTACATTTTCTCGCACAAATCATCGGTTTACGACCCAGGCTGTATAGACGACTTCACCCGAAGGTTTCTTGCCGCGTTTCCGCGTTTCGAGGTTTGCTAACAGAATAAAAACAATTAATCAAGATTTTTTTTAATCTTTTACGTTTATTGACGATCCCATAAGTTTTCGCGTTTTTCTCTTTGAAAAAAAATGGTGAATACCCACCAGAATCCCTTCAGGCAAAAAGACAAGTACCAGACAAAGAAAAATACCATATGCGATGACGTGATATTGTTTGGCGACATGAAGTGCTTCGGAAATAAAAGTGAGGATTCCTGCTCCGAAAAGAGAACCCCATAGACTCCCCATCCCGCCGACAATAACCATAGTCACCACCTGGATGGAATAATAAAAGTCGTAAGAACTGGGACTGATAAACGTAATGTAATGGGCATACAGACTGCCTGAAATAGATGCGAACATGGCGCTCAAGACAAAAACCTTTACTTTATAATCGGCCGTATTAACACCCAAAGAGTTTGCTGCCACTTCACTGTCTTTAATAGCCCGTAATGCCCTGCCTACTCTGGAGTTGAGAAGATTTCTGGCCAATAGCATAAAAAGAAAAACAAAGCTCCAAATCAGGTAAAAATTTTTCAGGTCATTATCAAAGGCCAGACCACCGATAGCAAGCGGTGGTATCCCCATTAAACCGTCATGTCCCCCGGTGAACTGCTCCAACTCACCCATGAGAATATTGATAATGATACCGAATCCTAATGTCGCCATTACCAGATAGTGCCCCCGGAGCTTTAGGGATGGGTATCCGATCAGATATGCGATAGCTCCCGTTGCCAGCATTCCCGAGAGCATAGCAGGCCATAAAGGAAATCCGTAGTTTACGGTAAGTGTCCCTGAAAAGTAGGATCCGAGACCGTAAAATGCAGCATGACCCAATGAAATCTGTCCGGCAAATCCTATGAGCAGATTCAGCCCTACAACCACGATGGTGTTCAGACCGATCACGTTCAGAACAATAAAATAGTATTTGCTCTCAACAAACACCGGAATAACCATAATGATAACGGCTAGTATTCCGAAACAGAGGTTATCTTTTTGTTTTAAAAAAGAGTCCATCAATTTTCTTTTATGGTAACAGTTTGGTTATTTGAAACACGTCGACTTCAAACGAGCTTCAGCGATGATTAATTCAGATGAATTTCGATGAAAATGACCCATCGCCATATATTTTCTTCAAGGCGATAATCCTTAACTGCTGAAATAAGCTAAACCCTTTCCGATTCTCCATACCCCATAATTCCGGTAGGTTTTAAAAAAAGAACCAAAAGCAGAATGAAAAATGCGATGGCATCCTTATACTGAGAGGAGATCAGGCCTGCACCAAGCGATTCTAAAATACCCAGGAGTATTCCGCCTAAAATAGCACCCGCAAAGTGTCCATATCCCCCGAGAATAGCTGCTGCAAATCCCTTCAATCCCAACATGATGCCCGTATCATAGGACGTCGAGGAAATAGGCGCTATGATCATTCCGGCCACCGCCCCCAACGCACCGCTGAAGGCAAACGAGAATAGGATCATACGATTAACGGAGATTCCCGCCAAGGCCGCCGCCCTTCGATTTACCGCTGTTGCACGCATGGCCTTGCCCATTAATGTTTTTTTAAAAAAATAATGGAGCATCAGCATGACCATCACGGTAATCGCAAATACCCAGATGTGCTGGGGCACTATGGCTGCTCCCCCCGGGAGATGAATCGGGTTTTCGCCGGAAAAGGCAGGGACACCGACATTGTCGGTCCCCCAGACCTGCTGAGCTGCACCCCGGAGAATTTCCGATAACCCGATGGTCAAAAAAATAAGCACGATGATCTCCTTTGACCGGGCATGCCGTATCGGTCCTATCTCTATAAGGGCGCCGATAAGCGCAACCCCGGCCATGGATATGAAAAAGGAGATGATCAACTGGACTTTGAAAAGAACCACCAAAGAGTACATAAACATTCCGCCAAGGGATATGAATTCACACTGGGCAAAATTGACAATTCCGGTGGCATTATGGATGATATTAAAGCCCATGGCCACAATGGCGTATATAGAACCAACCGTTAAACCGGTGATAATATATTGGGCGATTTGTTGGGAAAAATCCATCATCATCATCTTTTACTCTTCCCTCCCTTGATCTGTCGAGTTAGGAGAGGGAAGAGTTGAAGTGGTCGTGTTAACTTTCTAATCAAGCAGTTTCCAGCCCCCTTTGGTGGCCTTGATCATGACAATATCATCCATCGACAGACCGTTATGATCCTGCGGACTGATATTGTAGATGCCGCTGATGCCCACATAACCGGTGGTATTCTCGATGGCATCACGGATTTTGGCCCTGTCGGGTCCTACCTTTTTAATAGCATCCACAATGATGAGTGCCGCGTCCGCACCATAAGCGACCATCGTGCCGGGTTCTCGATTGAATTTTGTCTTATACGCCTTCACATAGTCTATAATCATCTTTTTCTGGATGTCGTTGTCGGGAAGTTGATCACCCACGACAATCTTGGTAGAAGGCATCATCACGCCTTCACCGGCCTCCCCGGCAACCTTCCAAAAGATAGGATCTCCGGCACCATGGCATTCAAACAGCGGTGCTTGAATACCCAACTGTTTGACATTTTTAGCGATGATTCCCATAGCAGGACCTACTGTCCAGGCAATGATTCCATCAACGCCCTTGGCGTTGATATGGGTCAACTGTACCGTCATATCCACATCTTTGGGCTGAAAGGCCTCTTGGGCAACAATTTCTATGCCATACTTCGGTGCCTGAACCTTTACGTTTCTAAGACCGTCTTTTCCGAACCCTTCGTTGGAATAGATAAATCCTATCTTTTTGATGCCATGTTTGTTCATATACTGGCAGATTTTGCCCATTGCGTCTGCCGCCTTATACGGTGATTTAAACGTCCATTTCGGCAAAGAATTTGGATCTTTTTTATCGAGAGGCGCCATCAAAATAACATCCCCTCCTGAATGCATGAAGGCGGGAATCTTTTCCTTTTCAATAAATCCCCTCATGGCCATGGCCGTTCCGGTCAGTGTCGGTCCGATAATCGCCACCACGTCTTGGGATTCCAGAATCTTTTTCAAGGCCACCACAGCCTTGGTGGGATTGCTTTCCGTGTCTTCCATCACCATTTCCAGCATACGGCCATTAATGCCGCCTTGTTGATTGACTTCATCGATGGCAAGCAGTACGGCATCCTTCTGTGCTGTTCCAATATGGGCAGCACGGCCGGTCAAAGCAAAAATACCCGCGATTTTAATGGGTTCGGCACTATAGCAAATTGGTGATCCTAACATAAAACCGACTGTCAGAACCGCAATAACGATCATCAAGCATCTTCTTTTCATTTTTTTCCTCCTCGTGAATTTGGGGATACACTTCTCCGGTCATGATATACAGGCTTTTTTTCACCTCCCTTCTTTATCTTTTCGATGACTTGGCATACGATCCCTTTCCCAGATAGGCCTTCTTTAATTCTACATCCTCAAGAAGATCCGCTGCGTTTCCCTGAAGCCGTATCTTTCCGGCTTCCAATACATAAGCTCGATCAGAGATCTTGAGCGCCGCTCTCGCATTTTGCTCGACCAAAAGGATGGTGGTCCCCTCTTGCCTAAGTCTTTCAATAACAGAGATAATTTCTTGCATCACAAGCGGTGCAAGGCCTAAGGACGGTTCATCCAGGAGCAAAAGGTGCGGCCTCCCCATCAACCCTCTGCCGATGGCCAACATCTGCTGCTCTCCTCCGCTAAGTGTTTCCGCTCGCTGTTTCAGCCGTTTTCCAAGAACAGGAAAAAGCTGTAATATATACTCAAAATCGTCTGATATTTCTTTCTTGTTTTGCTTCCCTCTCCGCCGATAGGCCCCTATCTCAAGATTCTCCTGAACGGTTAAAGGTCCGAAAAGATGCCTGCCTTCCGGAACTTGGATGATGCCCAGATTAACGATCCTTTCAGGAGAAAAGGATATGATATTTTCGCCTTTAAAAATTATCTTTCCATTGGATGGCCTGATAATGCCGGAGATAAGGTTTAAAAGTGTCGTTTTACCGGCACCATTTCCACCAATCAGGGCCAAAATTTCTCCCTCTTCTTGTATAAGCGTAATGTTATCGAGTGCCCGAACGCCGCCATAGTCGGCACTTATACCCTCCATTTTAAGCACAGCCGCTTATAATTCCTTTCCCAGATAGGCGTCGATGACTTTAGGATTGTTCTGTATTTCTTTAGAACTCCCTTCAGCGATTTTTTTCCCATAATTTAAAACTGTAATCGTATCGGAAATACCCATAATTAGATTCATATCGTGTTCCACTAAAATAACGGTTATTCCCTTGTCCCTGATTTTGAGAATTGTGTGAGCCATTTCTTCGGTTTCCTGCGAATTAAGACCGGCCACCGGTTCATCCAAAAGAAGAAGTTTGGGTTCCATAGCCAGTGCACGGGCAATCTCCACCCGTTTTTGATCGCCATAGGGAAGACCGGCGACAAACACATCGGCCTTGGAATAAAGGTCTATAAACTTTAAAACCACATCGGTTTTTTGACGAATAATCTTCTCTTCTTTCCACACCATGGGGGTATGCATAAGACACCTTAAAAATCCGGAATGGCTCTGGGTATGAAATCCCACCATGACATTTTCTCGGACGGTCATATTCTGGAAGACCTGTATGTTCTGGAAGGTTCTACCGATTCCCAAATGGGCCACCTGATATGGTTTTTTTCGATACAGTTTTTGGCCCTCAAATAAGATTTCACCGGATGTTGGCGGATATATGCCTGTAATCAGATTAATCGCTGTGGTTTTTCCAGCACCGTTTGGACCAATGATAGAAAAGATCAAGCCTTCCTCGACCTTGAAGGATAACCGGGTGACCGCCTGCAGTCCCCCAAAATTTTTAGAAATGCTATTTATTTCAAGGATGTAATTGGGACGACTCACAACAAACAATGCTCCCCAATCCGTGCGCGGATCATTTAAAAGTTTTACGTTCTAATCCGGGTTATTCAAAAAAAGTCGCGTTAAACAGCGGCTGTATCGTTATTTCTTTGATCAAAGACCCGCCGGCTTTTTCGCTCTGTCCGCGGCAGGGATCCATAATCGACGATCTCCACCTGGCATCTTACCAGAATTTTGCGCCGGATCTCTGTTGCCACTTGTTCGGCCAATAGATCATCATCTGCGTTTTTCGATCCTGCTTCCCGTTCCACCTTAATAAGCATCATATCCCGTCCGCTTTCACGCTGTTTGAGATATATCTGGAATTCACTGCCGATTCCGTCAAGGCGGCTCAAAACATGATCGATCTGGCTCGGATAGATATTGACAGCCTTGTAGATGAACATATCATCCGTGCGGCCGAGGATCCGGTCATGCATGGGAAACGGTGAACCGCAGGGACACGCCCCATCCATAATGCGGGTAACGTCATAGGTGCGGTAGCGAATCAACGGGCTGCCCTCTTTGCACAATGTCGTTACGACAAGCTCGCCCTGTTGGCCGGCGGAAACCGGCTTTAATGAAACCGGATCGAGAATTTCAAAAATAAAATGGTCGGCCCAGTAATGGATGCCATTGTGAAGATGGCAATCGAGCCCCGTTCCCGGGCCGTAAAGTTCCGTCAATCCATAAATATCAAAAACATGGTCCACCCCCATCAGTTCTTTTATGCGCGCTCTCATGGCATCACTGTGGCGTTCCGCCCCCAGGATAATCTTTTTGACCTTTATTTCAGACAAGAGGCCGCGTTTATGAATCTCTTCTGCCATGAGCAATGCCATGGATGCAGTGGAACAGAAAACGGTCGTCTCCATATCCACCAACATTTCACAGTGCATATCCGCATTGGCCGGACCCAGGGGCACCGCCATGGCACCGAATCTTTCACAGCCGGCCTGAAACCCGACGCCGGCGGTCCACAAGCCGTATCCCACGGCGATTTGAACCCGGTCTTTGCGGGTTAAACCCGCTGTTTCATAACACCGGGCAAAAATATTGGCCCACACATCAACATCTTTTTGTGTGTAGCAGAGCACCTTTCGCTTCCCCGTCGTCCCTGAAGAGGCATGAATCCGAACGATGTCTTCAAATGGAACGGAACGCAAAGGAAAAGGGTACTCTTTCTGAAAATCATCTTTATCGGTAAGGGGCAGGTGTTGGATATCATCGAGAGAGCGGATATCTTCGGGTTTAATGCCTGCGTTGTCCAGTTTTTTACGGTAAAAGGGTGAATTGTTATACACGTGGCCCACGGTCCATTTAAGGCCTTCGAGCTGGATCTTTTTTAATTTGTCTTCAGTTAAATCTTTAGGGATAAAACTCATGATAAACTCCTAACGTTACATCGATACAACATGTTGGCGCTTTGAAAAAATACTGCATTCAGATACGCCGGTCTCCAACGGCTCCAACAGAGACCCGCTTAAAAACCGGGCCATCGGAATGTTTGTCGGACGCGTTTTTTCACAGAACTAAATTTCATTAAACCCTGTTTCAAGCGCCGTTATGGCATCGCCCAGCATCTTTTTTTTACCTGCCAGAATTTTTTCAAGAACCGCTTTTAGATCCTCTAAGGAGCAGAAAAGACGGTTTTCGACCGCTTTTGAAACAACGCCAAGGGTAAAACCGAGCAGGATCAAGTTAACGGACTTCGGTTGTTGAATACGCTGTGCCAGTCCATCCGCATCCACAGCAAACACCGACGGTTCAGAACCCTGAACAACATCTTCACGACGGTTCACAGCAGCCCAAGCATCGGGCTTCAGATAAAAACCGTGCTGGCTTAAACCGCCCGCTTTTAATGCCAGCAGACCGTCCGCATTGGCGGGTCGTATCAAGGGGCTGGAAAAGTTCCCCACTTTAAGGTGTGATAAAACCGTTCCGCCCCGCTGGGCCATGCCGTGGGTTTCCGAGGTAAAGACTGAAAATCCCTTGATAATTGCCGCCTCTGCCAGAAGACGCGTGACAAAAAGGACGCCCTGGCCGCCCACGCCGCTGATAACAATCTGCTGTTTCATGGATCTGCTCATACTTCCGATTTTTCTCAATTGGGTCTATCTGGAAACCAACCTGTTTTAACAGGATAAAAGGTCGATCCGATATGCCGATGATTCCGAAAGCCTATTTCGTGCTTTCGGAAGGGTCGTTCCTCTTTTCTTTAATAGAATTTTTTGGACAAACACCCATGCATACGCCGCACCCATTGCACAAGATGGGGTCGATATTTACCTGCGCCCCTTCTTCATTCAAAACCAGCGCCGGACATTCAAAATGATCGACGCAGTAGGCGCAGCCGTCGCATTCATCTGAAACTTCGACCTGGATCGGCTGATGCGCCGGTTTTTCTTTTCTGAGCCGGTCAATCAGACAGGGATGCCTCGAAATAACCACCGCCGGTCCGTGCTTCCTGCTGTATTTTAACGCATCTTTAAGCAGGGATATAAATTCGTTCAGGTTGTAAGGGTCTTCGACGCGGCAAAATTTAACGCCGCATCCCTCGACCAGTGCCTCAATCTCAACAGAATTCAGCGACTCCCCGCCGGCCCCTATGCCCACGGCAGGTGTCGGCTGGTTTCCGGTCATTGCTGTGGTTCGGTTGTCAAGAATTACGAGTACGAAAGACACCTTCTGAACCACCGCATCGATCAGCGCCGGGACGCCGGCATGAAAAAACGTCGAATCCCCGATGGTCGCCACAATGTCCGGTGGTTTTTTTTCATTCTTGAACGCATGGTAAAAGCCCGCCGCCTGGCTGACAGCAGCCCCCATGCAAAGGACGGTGTCCACCGCGCCAAGGTTTAGCCCAAGGGTGTAACATCCGATATCGCTGGGATATATCCCCTTTGGCGCCGCCTTTTTAATGGCAAAAAACGCCGCCCGGTGGGGGCAGCCTGCACAGAGTGTCGGGCGGACGCCGGGGTCCGACGCACCATCGATGTCCGCTGTGTCCATACCGGCAAACTCGCTGATGATCTTTTGGACGGTTTCAGGGAGAAGTTCTCCGACCCTGGGGACCGAACGGGTCAGCTTCCCTTTGATGCGATGACGATCCGCCAGCTGCATCTCAATGATTCCGGTGGTCTCTTCGACGACCAGAATCTCATCGTAGGTGTCGATCATGTGAGATATGAAATCTCCATGCAACGGGAACGGCTGCAGTACCTGGTACATGGGGATGCGGTCCCACAGATTTAGATCTTTCATGATTTCTTTGGCATGGCCTGCTGCCACACCGGATACGATCAGCGCTTTTGAAGCATTGGCCCCGGTATTGAGCCGGATCGGTGCTGTTTTCGGGTAGCCGGCAATGGCGTCGAGCTTTTTCTCCAGCGCTTGATGCAGATGAAACCGAAATTTAGGTGTCGCCGCCCACCGCGCAGGGTCTTTCTGGAAATGGATTTCCCTTGGATGCCACTCAATTTTTCCCGGTTGAATATCCTGTCTGGCATGACAGACTCTTGTGGTGGGACGCAGCATTACGGGAATCTCAAAAGCCTCGGATAGTTCGAAGGCTGTGGCAACCATTTCTTTTGCCTGCAGGGGAGAATCCGGATCGAGCACCGGGATCTTTGCCATCATGGCCATGAGCCTGCTGTCCTGCTCGGTCTGTGAAGAATGGGGTCCCGGATCATCCGCGCTGATCACCACGAATCCACCGATTACGCCAAGGTATGCCGCGCTCATCAGAGAATCGGATGCCACATTCAGTCCAACCTGTTTCATGCTGACGGCTGTGCGCAATCCGGTCATACTTCCTGTATAGGCAATTTCAAAGGCGATCTTCTCGTTAACCGCCCACTGAACGTGTCTCGGCATCGATTCTGCTTTTTGCAAAGCAGCAAATGAAGCGAGAATCTCGGAAGCCGGAGTCCCTGGATATGAGGTTGCCATTGTGCAGCCGTTTTCCATCAGACCCAGCGCAATTGCCTCGTTCCCCAGCATTAATTTTCGTTTGATCACTTACTTCCTCTATAAATAACGGGCGGCCATATTCCCGTCCCCGGGTATGATTACAAGGAACAAAAAAGCCAGTACTTTTTGAAGAAGTGCTGGCTTATAGTAAAAGAGCCATGAACCTCTTCAACGCCGACTGACGAAGCCGCTCACAGCTCTGGAATCAATTAATCTTGTGTTCAAAGGTGGTGAGCAAGCTTCATAATCTGTGCCACCACCAGCACCACAGTTCAAATTTCATGATCGTTTCTCTGACTATGGATTTCATGTTTAAACGGTTTAAAAGAATATCTCCAATTATCTAAGTAAAATACATTTGTCAAGCGCTTTCCCTATTTTCTCCTCCGGCCGGTTCTCTGCAATCCGGACCACACCGGCGGATGGTGGGAAAGGCGCCATGGGCAACACCGCCCTTTTTCCCATCCGGCTGAGCAAGCAGCAGGTTACGTAGGATGACGTTTAATATCCCACGTAGTGAAACGGCTCGATCTCGGAAAGCTCTTGGGGGGTGAGGGTTTTAAAGCCCGATGCTTTTATCACATCTTCAGCCCGCTCTGCGTCTTTGACATCCAGAACAAAGACTGCATTTTTCCGGCTTTCTATGACAAACCCATAGCCATTTTCAATGTTGACATTTTCAGTGCAAAGGATCTGTAACAGTTCATCAAGTCCACCCGGACGATCATCGATCAGCACCGTAATAATTTCTTTGAGTTCCACCGCAATGCCTTCTTTGCGGAGGGCCTTTTGGCCCTGTTTGGGGTTGTCTACAATGAGATTGATAAACCCCGAATCGCCAAAAGATGATATGGTGGCCGACCGAATGTTGATCTTTTTCCGGGCAAGAATTGACGTAATTTGAGCCAGGATGCAGGGTTTGTTTTCTACCGGTATTGTAAGTTGATAGGCTTTCATGGTTTTTTTTAAATTTCCCCATCCATCGAAAATCACGGGTTGTTTAATGTCTAAAATAAAGGATTTTATCCTGAAAATATAGAAAAACAACCGAAGCCTGTCAATATAATTCGAACACGGAACCCGGTTTGCGGACCGGCCGCAAACCGGCAGATGAAACACACCCACATGAATATAAAAGTCAATCAGTTTGCGGCACAAGATTTTGAAACGGCTTCTAAGCAGCCACGAGATCCCCAAAGGCTCGCTTGAGTTTTGAGGTTATCGGACCCGGGTTGCCGTCACCCACGGCCCAGTCATTGACCCGGACAACCGGTACGATTTCAGACGTCGTACCCAGAACCATCAGCTCACTCGCTCCTGTCAACGTTCTTTCTATAATCGGAGATTCCCTGAAAGGTATGCCCAAAATAACGCACAGATCCAGCACAACGCGCCGGGTGATTCCGGCAAGGATGTGATGGTTGGCAGGGTGTGTTACGAGCTGACCCTCAAACACGGCGCAGAAACTGGTATGTGATCCTTCGGTGATGACGCCGTCCCGAACAAAAACAGCTTCGGCCGCCCCCCGATCCTTTGCCTGCTGGCTGGCCAGCACATTCGGCAACAGTCCCACCGACTTGATATCGCATCGTCCCCACCGGAGGTCAGGGACAAGAATGATGGCAATCCCTTTCTCCCATTCCCCATGGGAAGGCCGGAGCACAGACGCAGATACATACACCGTCGGAGAAATCTCTATATCTGGGAATGCGTGCTTGCGCGGTGCTACGCCCCGAGTAATCTGGATATAGAGTGTCGCATCTTCATTTTCAAGATTGTTGCGCTGTAACACCTGATCCGCTACGGATTTGAGATCGGCGGGGGAAGCGGGCGCCATGTGGAGTTCACTCAAGCTGCGCATTAGACGCTCAAGATGATCATCGACTTTGAACAGCCTGCCGCCATACGAGCGGATTACTTCGTATACACCATCGGCAAACAGAAATCCGCGATCGTCCGGTGATATCTTTATATCTTCTTTAGAAACGAACTGGCCGTTGAAATATGCTATCATTTTATTTCCTCGATAAATTTCTTATGAATGGGTCTGCCCCGCATGACCCGCCAACTAAAATGCACTGTCGCCGTCCTATTTGAACCTGTCATCCGACCTTTTTCCAGAGACCTGCCGCTTTGATTTCTCCAGCCAGCCGGTCCTCACGGTGCCGGAAGGATGGTCAAATTCCGGAACATACGGCTTGATGTCAAGAAGCGGAGTTCCATCGAGTACGTCAATTCCTTCAATGTGCAATTTTGTATCATCAACCCGTACCAACCGGACCACTGACAGTCCGATGGGATTCGGCCGATTTGGCGCACGCGTAGCGAACACCCCTCGTGGCACTGAATCCATAAATGGTGTCACCACCAAGCTGTACCTGTTCGAATGGTGAAACACATACAGCAAAATAATGTGAGAAAATCCACGGAGGTCCTGTACGCCGGCAGCATACTCCGGAAGAAGCTCAACGGTGCCGCATATCCCCTGTGCGCCTGCCGGTTGGATGGGCATACCCTGTGTGTCCATAAAAGGTGTATGGATCGTGCCAATGGGATTGAATTCGATCATGGTCTTTCCTTCACGGGAACTTTATACCCTATAATTGAGCGAAAGTTTAGGGTTCAAAAAAGAATGATTCTTTCACGGCCGTTGATCGGGTTTGATCAGACGTGCTTTTTCAAAATCGTCAATCCATTTTTGGACGCGCGCTGTGCCGTACGCCTTCGCCCATGTGGCCACGATGTCATCCACGGGGATGTCTGCGTAAACCCCGTTATACTCCAGATATTCCATAAACTGTTTTTTATCCTGATTGTATTCATGGAAAATGGCATCTTCACGGCCATTGAAGTCCAGGGGGGCCACATGATTTTTTTCGCACAATTCGAGGTTGAATGTCGGGGTTGCCTTGACCCATTTGCCGGCCAGATAAAATTCTGTAAATCCGTGATAGACAAACAGGTCAGAGCCGATGTATTCAAGAAGTTTGGGGGTGGCCAGATGATTGCGGACCGTGGCGAATCCGACTCTGGACGGAATATTGCACGCCCTTCCAAGGGCGCAGAGGAGTCCGGCCTTGCTGATGCAAAATCCCCGGCCGCTTTTAATGATATTGCTGGCACGATAATGCTCCGGAAGATAGAACGGGTAATAGGGATCGTACCAGATATCGTCCCGCACCGCGTAGTAGAGTTTTACAGCTTTATCCACAGGGTCGTTCCCTGCATCTTTTACGGCTTCATCGGCATATTCCACAACCGTCGCATGATCACTGTCGAGGATTGCCGTGGCCGAAAGATATTTTTCATCCATAGGATCCAATTTGCCACTCCATTTAAACAATTCCATATAACGTCCGTCTGTAACGGACTCAAAAAAAACGCCTATACGGTCGATTTAACCCGATCCGGGGTAAATCTTTTGTTGGTCAGATAAACCCCCGAACAGACCAGTACGGTGCCGATGAACAGACTCAGGGTAATCGGTTCATCTAAAATAAAAAAAGCCAGTACCACCGCACAGATCGGAACAAAATTAATAAAGAGGCTTGCCCGCATGGCCCCGATTTTTTTGATCCCTTCATAATACCAGACAAATCCGATGACGGTTCCGAAAAACCCGAGATAAAAAATACTCAACCAGGCCATGTTGGGATAGCTGTTGTAATCTTTGAACATCCCTTCGAAAAACGCGGGAAAAAACAACAAAACAGTGCCGATCACCGAGGAATAGGTTACCGAAACCAGGGGGCTCAGACCGTTCATGACGGCTTTGCCGATCAAAGAATACGCCACCCAGCTTAACACACAGCAAAAAATAAAAATTTCTCCCCACCCGATGCCGCCGTTTACAATCTCGTTCAGGCTCCCCTTTGAGATGACGATCACTGCACCGACCAGCGATATTATAATGCCGACACCTTTGACCGGGTTCAGTTTTTCTTTAAAAAAATATGCGGCAAAAAGTGTAATGAATATGGGGTTGCCTGCAATAATAATGGCCGCCCGCCCGGCATTGATGAGTTTGAGTCCTTTAAAAAAGAAGACATTGTATAAAAATACACCGGTCATGCCCAGAAGGAAAACGGGAATCATTTGCCGCTTCCCCGGCATGGGGACCTTACCCTCGATCCTGTATGTAAACAGTACCAGGAAAATCGAGGCGATAAAGAACCTGAAAAAGGCCGCTGAAAACGGGCCCACATCTCCGGCAACCACGCGTCCGGCGATGAACGTACCCCCCCATAACAGTGCGGTTAATATGAGTTTTATATAAATCAGCATTTGAAAATATTCACTTTACATGAATTACTCGGAATCCGGATTGAGAAAATCCAGACTCAGCACCGCATCGATTTGCGCTCCCACAGGGTTCATCGATAGGGGCTGCAACCCTTCCACCTGTTGTTTTATTTCAGAAAACGTTTTGCTCACAATTCTTCCGGATCCGGCAAACAAACGAACACATCCCTGAAAGACAAAGAAACTTAAAAACAGTGCGATGGCGATGGTCAGAAATGCGTGCAGAAAAAAATCGGAAGACAGATAATGCCCGGCAAAGTAATCCCGTGCGGTGGTCCAGCCCACATGAGCGAGTATGGCGATGACCGGCAGGTTGAAAACCATCTGGAATATAAACCCGCTAAGGGTCTTGGAAGTCTTTTCCAGGGTATTGTCCAGGCAACGGTTCCAGAGGGCGGTCAGATCCCCGTCCAATGTGTTATTGTCCGAAAGCGCATTTTTCATATGACGCACCGATGGGTTGAACCGGGCCTTGACCAGGGATTCGGCAACATCCGGCCACTCCTGCAAAATGGTCATCCTGTAACCGCGCATGGCGGCATCTACGCCATCGCTTTTGCCGGTCTCGGCCACCGCCGCCCGGGATTCCTTAAAATGCAGCAAAGAAGACACCATGCCCGTCAGCTGACGAATCGGGTTTCCGAATCTCAACATGGCCACCATACCGGTGCCAAAAATCATAATGCGCGCCCATAGGGCGATGAGCCATCCCACCGGCCCCAGCCAACGTTGTGCAAGTTTTTGATACAACAGGACATTTATGCCGAAAAACTGACCGGCGTTGTTGTCTTTGATTGCAAAAAGCGCATCCGCCAATGCCTTTTTTTCGGCGGACTGAATGCGCGTTTTTGCGTCTTCCAGCCCCTCGACATTTTTTTCGACTTCAGTTTCCGTCTCTTGAAAAACATAATCTCGCAAACTTCGGGCATTTTCGATCCGCCGGTCCACCACGTATCCAGGGCGATTGAAGGTACCGAAAATCATCTGCTGCAGGTCCTTAAATTGATCAAAGTCGTGCTTCGGACGCACCGCGGGGTCCCACTCGGGATTGCGCAAATGGCGGCGGGCGGAAATGCACAAGAGGGTTTGAACCGGTCTTTCCCAGGCGGCATTGATGAACGTTTTGAACTCCGGTACGATTTTTTCTTTGAGTTCGCCTTCATCCTGACGATCGCACTTGTTGATCACCACCACCAGAGAATCCCCGCCAAACAGGCGGACATAAGAAGCCAGAAAATCTATGTGATCTCTTCTTTTGGGATTTTCAGAATCGAAAACACAGATGAGTATGTCTGAAAGCGCGATGGCTTTTTGCACCACCGGGATGTGCGTTTCCTGTTCACTGCTGTCCGTATCCGGAGTGTCGATCAGTAATACATGGTCCAGCGTTTTTGCGGCTTGACTCGATCGAAACACGACATTCTCCAGGCCGAGCTGCTCGCTCAACGGGTCGGCGTCTTCCTTTGCCTGGCTCAAAACAACGACGTTCCGGGTGGTGGGCCGATGATGCCCCACTTTGGACAGACCGTCGACTTCAGCCAGTGCATTCAGCAGCGTCGACTTGCCGGATCCGCACGGACCGATGAGGGTCACCATGAGCTTGCGCTCGAACCGTTCTTCGAGATCACCCATCATGCGGAGGACTTCGCTGCACTGCTTTTTCAGCCCTGCCGCCGGCTGCCATAGGGGCGCCCGGTCAATGGCTTGGTGAAGCATGTGAACGTCATTTTTGAAACCCTCGATCCTGCCGAGGGCCTTGATTGATTCTGTTTTTTGGTTTGAAATCATCATGATACCATCGCTTTTTCGCACGTCTCGATGCGGGTTTCGATCCCATGGATCAGCGGGTTTGAGGCGTCCAGCGTATCTGTTGCAGCCCGTATGATTCCGCCGGTGACCTCCTGTTCGAAAAGATCCTGTACCGCTTTGAGCTTGTCGTTCAACCACGTTTTCACAATGGGGCCGAGCATCTCTTCAAGCTGCTTCTGATCGGCTTTTTTAAGCCCCGTGGTGGCGGGTATCGCAACCAGTGCATACAGATCATGCAGCCCGAACAGGCCGGTCAGCTTGACCTTGATTCCCACGGCCCCCACGGGATCTCCGGTTGAAATGATATACGTAACAGCCGCGGTGGCCGGAACAACATTCAAAAATGCGGCGAACATCTGCCGAATCTTGGTCCACATGCCCATTTTGCTTCGGTAACCGCCGGCCAGATCTTTCAACGTCATTTCGATGCCATGGGACAGCTCCACAATCACATCCCGGCGTGAAAGAATGGACTCGAGCACCGATTTCCAATCCATGCTCCGCAATTTTTCCTGCGCCTGAAACACAACCGGATGGGCGGAAACAAAGAAGGTCAGGGTCCCTTTTTCTTCGCCGGGCTCTGTATAAGGTCTTTCGGTGTTTTTCAGCACCTCGCCGGCTCTGATCTGTTCAAGGGTTTCAAGCATTCGCCGGGTGACCGGATCCTTCAGGGGCGCGTCGACGGATATGTCTGAATGGACCGCCGTGGAATGGATGCTGTTTACGGCTTTGAGAAGATCTTCTTCCACCCGGTCGACAAAATCAGCGGGCGGTGCTGTTTTTTCAGTGTCGGAAAAAATCTGTTTTACCTTTTTTGCCGTGTCCACCAGTATTTTAAACGGGCGTTCGATAAGGCTGCCCGTTTTGCGCATGGCCTTGACATAGGGGGGGTCCGTTTCCATCCATATCTCGACAAACCGCTTCATCACCCGATCCATGGGAAAATGCCGCAGCGCTTCTTGAACACAATGACTCTGGGCGGTCTGCAGCGTATCGAGATAAAAGCGCAGTTCATGGTTGGAAATTTTTGCATGTTCAAGGATTTCGGCGGCCTGGATCAACACATCTTTCAAAATAGAGGACAGCAATTCGAGTCTAATGGTGCCGGAATCGACGGCTGTAAGGGCCTCCATAAACGACGGATCTTTTTCATCGATGGACCGCAACGTCATGAATTTTTGGCCGGCCGCCACGGCATTATCCTCATCCGTACGATAAATACCCAGCACATGACGATCGGCGTCGGCGCCGTATAAGTTGCCGGCAACGGTCATAGCGTGCCCTCGAACCTCTTCGTCCGAAAAGCTGGGATAAACACGATAAATCAAAAAGCATTTCCGAATGCCGATGCCGGTGAGCATCTGGGCGATGAAATCGGTGTTCTCGCGATTGTTGTAGTTGGAATTGGTAAAAACATATATCAGAATATCGGATGCTTCCAGGGCTTGCCGGGTAACATCCCGATTGATGTATACGCCTTTGGCACCGGTATCAAAGTCCGGTGTGTCCATGAGAACCAGATTCCTGGGAACCGCATCGTTCAATACATAGAGCGGAGGACCCGACAGGGTGAGGTCCTGCTGGTTTTCAAGTCGGACGGGCCGATGCCCGAAGGGTTCAAACAGGGCGGGAAGAATATCCGGCCGGTGGAGGATGTCTCCGTGGGCGGACACGAGAACGCGGCGATTGAGCCCCGCGCTGCCGCCGACCGGTGAAAGCCGGTCACCCACAATGGAGTTGAACAGCGTCGACTTTCCTGAAGA
>DATKWE010000115.1:0-8103 GCA_035529735.1 Desulfobacterales bacterium
ATAGCAAAGGGGCGAAAAATTTCTGGGAATAGACTGATTGCCGCAGCGCCGATGACTACACCCGGGATGGAACCCATGCCGCCGATAAGCACGATGCAGAAAAGCATGCACGACTCCATAAAGCTGAAACTCTCAGGGGATACGATCATCAGCTTGCTGGCATATATGTTTCCTGCTACCCCGGCCAGGGCAGCGCCCAAGACAAAAGCCAGAAGTTTATAATAACGGACATCAATTCCATTGGCTTCGGCGGCAATTTCATCCTCACGGATGCAGTTCCAGGCCCGGCCGATGCGAGAGTGCTGGAGTTGAATAAGCCCGATAATACCCAATGCCACAACTACCCAGATTAAGAAGTAAAATTTAATGGAAGAATCGATTTCAAAAATACCAAAGGAAGGAAAATCGATACCAAATACACCGTTAGGTCCACCGGTGAGATCAAAAGGATTGTTTAGCAGAGCCAATCGAACGATTTCGCCCATACCGATGGTTACAATACACAGATAGTCGCCCTTCAAGTGGATAACCGGAGAGCACACCACATAAGCGAACAGACCCGCGGCGAAAGCACTCACGGGCAGTAAAACAATAATCGGAATACCAAACCGGGTATTGAGAATCGCCGTTGTATACGCACCGATTGCATAAAACGCGGCATGTCCCAGATCAAAAAGCCCCACTTCACCCAGAACAATATTGAGGCTTAGGCCCAGCAAGGCGTAAATACCGAAGAAAAATGCCACATCAATATAATAATTGCTCACCATAAAAGGGTAGACGAAAAACAGAACAAGAACTACAAGAAGCCATATTTTGTCAGTAGTTAATTTTCGAACAGATTTAAAAGATGTATTATTTTTCATGCGACTATACTTTTTCTGCTATGGTTTCACCAAATAGACCCGTAGGGCGAAAGATTAAAACCAAAATCAAGATCAAGAATACAAAAACATCCTTCCAAGCGGCCGATATGTAAGCACAGCCCAGCATTTCCAGAACACCCAAGATAAGCCCGCCAAACATGGCACCGGGCAGGTTGCCGATCCCTCCCAGTATGGTGGCTGTAAAGGCTTTAAGCCCGTAATTCCAACCCATGGTAAAACTTATTTGGCGATAATAACTGCCGACCATTACACCGGTTACTGCTCCCAGGGCGGGCCCTATCGTAAATATAAAAAGAATGACCGTGTTAAAGTTGATTCCCATGAGTGCGGCTGTATCCCGGTCCAAGGCTGTTGCTCTGATGGCTGCACCAAAGGTTGTCTTTTGAATCACATAATAGAGAATGCCCAGGAGACAAAGGGACATAATCAGGATAACCAACTGAAGGAGTGTGATATGGATGCCCCCCAAATGAAGGTGAATGTTTGGAATTAGCGATGCCGGGTAGGCCTGATACCGCGGTCCCCAGATGACCATAATGGCATTCTGAAGTAAAATGGAAGCACCGAGGGCGGAAACAACGGCCGGAAGACGCCCTGAAGCGTAAATCGGGCGATATGCGGACCGTTCTACCAGTATGCCGACAATGGCGAGGCTGATTGCGGCCACCATAGTCGCCGCAATCAGCCCTCCCCATAATCCAAAATGCGATGTCACCAGTGCAGATCCGAAAACCAGTATCGTGTAACCAATATAGGAACCCAGGGTAAAAAAATCACCGTGTGCAAAGTTGATCAACTTCAATACGCCGTACACCATGGAGTAACCCAGAGCAATCAGGGCGTAGAAAGAACCGATCGTCAGGCCATTGATTAATTGCTCGATAATAACTTGCATGGTTCCTACCCTTTATCTTGCGTTAATATAAAACTATTTAGAGACGACGATGCGACCCTGTGCATCCACAACATACAGATAAAATGGAACACCTTCCCGATCTCCCTGTTCGGTGAAACCGATCGGTCCTGTCACGCCCGGGACGCCGTTCGCTTTATTTCTGAGGTAATCTGAAAGAACATCGGCGTCCGTAGAACCCGATTCGTTAACGGCATGGGCAATAACATTGAGTGCGTCTGCAGCGTAAACCGGCCATGGACTTGAAGGAATTTCACCAAATTTATCCTTGTAAGCCTTTAAGAATTCTTTGGCCTCGGTAGAAGGAAGATCAGATGGCAGCGGTTCGTTGGTCATAAAGCAGCCCTTGGCAACACTCAATCCGGCAATTTTAACAAATTCGTCATTAATGGCAGCATTTCCACCGACAAAAGGAAACTTAATGCCGATTTCCCTTGCCTGATTGACCAAGAGCGCCGCTTCCGCATAATAGCCGGTAAAATACCACAAATCAGGTTTGGATTCCCGAAGCTCGGTAAGGAGTACATGAAAATCTTTTTCGCCGGGTGTAATAGCATCATAATATACGATTTGAGTTTTCCCGGAATCGATCATCTGTTTGAGCCCCCGCTTTGTATCCTCGGCAAGCCCTTTCCCAAAAGCTGTATTATCATGCATGATTGCGATTCTTTTGGCGTTAAACCTTTCTTTGGCAACCTTTGCAAAGAATTCCCCTTGGGAGTCATCCCTGCCGCAAGTGCGGAAAAAATATTTCATATTCCTCTGGGTCAACCGTACCGCTGTGACCCCATAGCCAATATTTACTTTTTTGAACTTTTCATAAATATTGGAAGCCGGTTCACAGACTGATGAGCCATATGTAGAGACAACGGCAACGACATCCTTTTGGCCTACGAGTTTTGTGGCTGCCAGAGCGCCTGTTTTCGGCTGTCCCTCGTCATCAACCACACGGACTTCGATCATGCGTCCGCCTAAAATGCCACCTTTTTGATTTATCAACTGGGCTGCAATCTCACAAGACTGTTTGGCCATTTGCCCCTCATAGGCCCAAGGACCGGTAATGGGTGCCTGAAGTCCTATGACGAGAGGCTCTTTAGCCCCTACGACGCTCGGCCCCGTCAGTACTAATGAAAGCACAACCACACCCATGATCATCAAGACCCTCATTAATTTGCTGTTTTTCATTTTTCCACCTTCCTTATGATTAATGGTTTTAGGGTTTCAGATAATTGAAGTATATAACTCACCTCCTTTTACATTTTATTCTATAGTGGTCAAGTATAAATGGGCACTTTATGTTAAGCCGCTTTGCGGCATAGTTCTTTCTCATAGGCGAACGGGGTTTTATGACCCAGCGTTGAATGCAGTCGAATGGAATTATAGTAAAAGATGTAATCAAGCACCTGCATCTCCGCCGACTGCCTCGCAACAAACCTGAAATCTGACAACCTTTCTGATTTCAGCAGTTCCCTTTGCGGCTTGCATATTCCGATCGATCACGAACACGATTCCGATCGATCGCGAACAGCGTTCCGATTCATTCCGAACAGCATTCCGATTGATCGCGAACACCATTCCGGAGCATCACGAACAAATAATCACAAATTATTGAAAGCGACGCTGGTAACCTATAAACCATCGGCAAAGTTAATATCTCATGTGCGAACGAGGAGGAGCTATGCCGACAAAGAGGTTGACCATGCGCAAAATCAGAGAAATTCTACGTTTAAAGTACGATTGTAAACTCACCTATGGGCAAATAGCCACCAGCTGCGGTATCGGACGAACGACGGTATCAGACTACCTGAACCGTTTTGAGGCATCCTCATTGGGATGGCCTCTTTCTTCGGATATGGATGACATCAAGCTGGAGGAGCTTTTATTCCCATCGTTTCAACTCAACCATTCTCCGGATAGAGCCGCTCTTGATTGGCAATATATTCACGGTGAACTCCGACGAAAAGGCGTCACGTTGATGCTGCTTTGGCAGGAATATAAAGCGCAATATCCGGACGGTTATCAGTACAGCCAGTTTTGCCATTTGTATCGCCTGTGGACCGGTCGTATAGATCCGGTCATGCGCCAAGCACACCGTGCCGGAGAAAGAATGTTTGTTGATTATGCCGGACAGACTGTTGATATCTATGATCCATCGTCAAAGCAACTGCGCGAAGCTCAGATATTTATCGCCGCCCTGGGTGCGTCGAACTACACCTATGCCGAAGCAACCTGGACACAGACGTTACCGGACTGGATTGCTTCCCACTGTCGTGCCTATGAATATATCGGCGGTGTCCCCGAAGTGACGGTTCCGGACAACCTGAAAAGCGGCGTTAAAAATCCCTGTTTTTATGAGCCTGACATCAATCCCACGTATCTTGATATGGCCCGACACTACGAAACCGCCATTATCCCTACCCGTGTTGCCAAACCCAGAGACAAGGCAAAAGTGGAAGTTGCCGTTCAGATCGTCGAACGTTTTATATTGGCACGACTTCGCAACCAAAAGTTTTTCAGCCTTCACCAGCTTAATGAAGCCATCAGAAAGTTGTTGATAGTACTCAACAAAAAACCATTTCAAAAACTGCCGGGAAGTCGTCAAGCCATGTTTTTAGCCGTCGATAAATCGGCTCTGAACCCTTTGCCTGAACATTCCTATGAGTTTGCAGAATGGAAAAAAGCCCGGGTGAACGTTGATTACCACATTGAAGTGGATCGGCATTACTACAGTGTTCCTCACCAGCTGATCAAAAAACAGATCGATGTTCGCATTACCAATGGTACTATCGAGTGTTTCTACAAAAACACAAGGGTCGCCAGTCATATCCGCGACCACCGGCAGGGACGGCATACGACGGTTAGAGAGCACATGCCAAAGTCTCATCAAAAGATGGCTGAGTGGACACCGGATCGATTTGTCCGCTGGGCAAAGAAAATCGGCCCTCAAACGACCCAGCTTATCATGACGGTGCTGTCTTCACGGCCTCATCCCCAGCAGGGATTTAGGAGCGCTTTGGGTATATTGAGGTTGGCAAAGAGCTATGGAGACCATCGTCTGGAGGCGGCATGTAAAAGGGCCTTGATGATCGGATCATCCAGCTATCGCAGTGTGGCATCCATACTCAAACATGGTCTGGATCAAAAAGCTGTCGCCAGACCGTCAAATGAAAAACCAGCTATTTTGCATAAAAATGTCCGCGGATCTCAATATTACAACTGAAAGGAGGTGAATGATGCTGACGCAACCCATCTTTGAAAAACTCGGGCAATTACGATTTAACGGCATGCTCAAAGCATTGGAAGAGCAGATGCAGATGCCGGATATCAATGAACTCAGCTTCGAAGAGCGCTTCGGCCTAATGGTGGATCGCGAGATCACCGAAAGAGAATCCCGGCGCCTTAAAACCCGTTTGAGAAAAGCCAAGCTCAGACAAAATGCATGTGTGGAGGATGTCGACTTCCGCCACCCGCGGAAACTCGATAAAACCCTGTTCATGGGTCTTGCCGGTTGCCGCTGGCTTAAAGAGCACAACAACGTGCTGCTCATTGGTCCCACCGGGGTCGGAAAAACGTATCTTGCATGCGCCCTGGCCCAAAAAGCCTGCCGGGAAGGCTATAGTGCTCTATACTTCAGGCTTCCAAGGCTGTTGCATGAGCTGAACATCGCAAAGGCTGACGGCCGGTATGACAAACTACTTACCGGTATCGGCCGGACCGATCTGCTGGTTCTCGATGACTGGGGTCTTGATAAATTTATCAAAGAACAAAGGCACGATCTTCTGGAGATCCTGGAAGATCGTCATGGACTCCGCTCAACGATTGTTACCAGCCAGTTGCCGGTAAAGCACTGGCATGAAGTCATTGCCGATCCGACACTGGCCGATGCCATCCTCGATCGGTTGGTTCACAACGCATACAAACTGATAATCAGTGGTGAATCCATGAGAAAAAAACAATCTAAATTGACTTAGAAAAGATTTTTTGAGATGTTTTTAAAAACAGCGTCGCTTCGCTCCGACTGTTCGTCATCACCCGGACAACTGTTCGCCATCATCCGGACAGCTGTTCGGCTTCCTTCGGAATCACTGTTCGTGATCACCGGAATACGCACGGCTCATACTGGCTGCCTCGGGGCCGCTGTAGCCCTGATCAATGACGAGCCGGACAGCATCTTGTTTGAACTCTTTTGTGTAATGTGGAAGTTTTCGCTTTTCGTTCAGTGAACAATTCGCTTTCTGAATAATTTTTCTTAGCATGGTGTCCGTTATTATTAAACCACTTTATTCTAACTTCGAATTATTTCTGACCATTGTGAGTAAAGACTATGTGCAGCCGTAAGCCGGACATGTGTTGTTATCTTCAGCAGGAGATATCAGCAAGCTTTGTGCCAAACTCAGTTCGGATGAAGGAAAGTAGATAATATGTGCAATAATAGATGGTTACATTAAGGAACAAATTGATGATTGGAAGTTCGGTATGATAGAAAATAGAATGTGAGTTTGCAATATGTAAAAAAACCAGACACTATGTTCGAACCTGCCGATGCTTCAGTCTGCATGTATCTCCCCGATCATTCTATCTGTATAAGGAATGCGAGTTAGTACAATTGGGGGACGCACATAAGTTTATAAGTTGATTACGCATTAAGCAGAGAAAAATTATGTTTATTAACCACCTGCTCACCGCGCTTAACGGTGAGTAACCGACGCATTACTGTAGAAATAGGGGTCGCACCGGTCTTTAATAATAAATGAAAGTGGTTTGGAATTAGCGCCCAGGCAAAGCAGGAGGTTTGGGTTTCGGCGAAAATGCCGCCAAGTCTTTCTAAAAAGCTATCCCTGTCTTTATTGTCTTTAACACAGGTTGAGCGGTTCAGGGTTCAACGTTCCGGGTTGGAAAAACCTCAAACAACCTCGTCTCAATGTGATACTGGCTTCATCGTGGTTTCAAAACCGTTCCACCCAATAGGTTATGGCAGGCATTCCGGATTTTGATCAATATTTTAAGCAGTTTCAATCGGTTGTAACCCTGAACTTTGAACCTGGGACCTGGAACCGATCCGTTTAGGTTTAAATATGTTTTTGCGATCGATGCCCCTGGCGATAATGTGATGGATAGTTCCTGGAGCATCTATTCTTACTTGCGCGGCATATGACGCTCATACCAGGAAACCATTACACATGGCAACTTATAAACTTATGTACCCTACTACTCAATTATCAATAAGTAAAAGAGAGCGTAAATGACCCAAACCCGTAGGGATCACGCTGTTCCTCGAATTCTTTGGTCCTAAATGTATAACCATAGCTGAATTTAAACTTTCGATAGTAAACTGCTATGCCAACCATTAGGTCCGCAACAAAATATTTCTTGTCCACACTATGGCTTTCTTTGAATGAATTACCATCGAGAAAAATGTCTCGTAATACTAAGCGACTATCCAATATGGCAAACAGATGGACGCTGGTACGAATTCTTCTGAAATCTCCAGTCTCATCATGATTGAAAGCTGGGTTTGTTTCACATCCCGGCCGAATTGGGCAACTGCCAAAGTCACCAGGGATAAACCATCCCAGACGAAATTCGGCACCACCGTTTGCGTAAATGGCCACATTGCCGAGCCGTCCGCCTATATGAGGTATTAAATCATAGCCAAAGCCAATGTGGTTCTGTGAGTAAAGCACGCGCCACTTGGTTTCATAAACAGCTTCTATTGTCGGTTCGTTTTGAAGTTGATTATCCCAACCTTGAGCGCGTGGAGATTCAATCAAGTCATGTACAAAATCTTGGGTTTCCTGAGCAAGGGAAGCTGGACCTACAACACCGACATTGAGTTCCCAGGTATCTTTTCGGTTACCGAGTATGCTATTAAATCCGACTCCGAAATAAAGGTAACCCGCATACGGACGATCGTCTTCGATAAATTCACTGGTTCTTGTATCTTCAGGGGTAAACATCAACTGTCCGATCGATAATGATATAGCACGTTGGGCGGTCGGGTTCTTTACAAAAGGCAACCGGTTGATAATCGGATGACTCCAACCAGGCAGCCCCCCATCTTTTTGCTTGCTTTCCAGGTAAGGAGTGCTCCAGCTTAGTTGGATACCGTTAGTATAATTGCTGTCAGTACCTCCAAATGTGTCATTTTCCCAGTATAGTGTAAAATTATCGAAGAAATTTTCTTTCTTTTCTTTCTCGGCAAACGCGGGTGACTGAAGTAAAAAGAAAGGTATCAATATTGTTAGAAAGGCGATTTTGAGGTCCAAATATAGGATGCAGTTAATCAGTTGACTGAGAAACGGT
>DATKWE010000116.1:0-5374 GCA_035529735.1 Desulfobacterales bacterium
TTATCAATAAACTATCATCATTATGAAGCTTAGCCTATTCTTTAAGTAATCACCGCGTCGCGACAGGGCGGGCCTGGAATCCTTGAACCCTTTATAATCATTTCTCCCGAATCGGTTGTCCCCATTTTTCGGAGAAAACGATCTTCTCCAACGGTTTTCTTTTTCTTTTCCTGGAAGATTCATCTTTGGGATACCCCACTGCCAACAACGCCGAAACCTTAATTTTATCGGGTATCTCTAGGATTTTTTTGAGGGTGCTTTCATTAAACCAGCCGATCCAGCAGGTTCCAAGCCCGAGTTCGGTGGCTTTTAATACCATGTGCTCCATGGCGATCCCGAGATCGATCTGATAATATTCAATGCCGGTTACGCCGGAGCCGATACGGTTTGCAATGACATCCAGCTGGGAGCACCCGACAAAAACAAGCGGCGCCTGTTCCAGCCACCGGTTCGGAATAACAGGGCGCATGGCCTCATGACAGATTTTTCGAATAATTTCACGTCGGGTTACGGTTACAAAGCGCCAGGTCTGACTGTTGCAGGCAGAAGGGGCAAGTCGTGCGGCTTCGACAATGGATATGACATCTTTCTCGTTCACCGGTCTTGAATCAAACGATCTTGTGGATCTGCGCCTTCTAAGTATCTGGTCGAATTTCATGTCTGCTGTTTGATCCTGTATTTATTGATTCTGTTTCCATCCATCTCTTCCACGGTTATGATATAGGTGCCGATGGTTATTTCTTCCTTTTCCTTGGGAATTCGTCCAATGGTATTCAAGACATATCCGGAAAAGGTGTCATAATCTTTAGAATCGGGGATCTCCATCCCTAAGGTCTCATTGACTTCATCGATATCGGACTTTCCAAGAACCATCCATTCTTTGTTTTTGTAATCGACAATATGCAGTTCTTCCCGGTCGCTTTCATCGCTGATATCTCCCACGATTTCTTCCAGTGCATCTTCCATGGTGATCAATCCGGATACGCCGCCATGTTCATCCACAACAATCGCCATATGATGTTTTCTTTTTTTGAATTGATGAAGCAGTTTGTCGAGTTTTTTATTTTCCGGAACAAAATAAGGTTTAGTCATAATCTTTCGAACATCGATTGTGTCATCTGACGATAACTTATGTAAAAAGAGATCTTTTATGTTGATGATGCCGATGACATCGTCGATATCATCATCGATTACCGGAACCCTCGTAAAACCCGACTTAACGATATCTTCTAAATTCAACTTTTTATCGCAGTCAATAACGAACATGTCACCTCTGGGTGTCATTATTTCCGAAGCGTTGGTGTCATCGAACTCAAAAATATTGTGTATCAGTTCTTTTTCTTCTTCTTTAATTTCTCCTTCTTCTTCAACAACTTCAACAAATGTCATCAATTCTTCTTCGGTGACTGCCGGTGTTTTTTTGATTTTTCCGGTGAGCATGGGAATAAAATTAAGAAATTTAACCAGCGGATAACACAGAATTGAAAGCCAGTATATCGGATATATGGTCACTCTTGCCATCAAGATATTGTTCCGGGTGGCGATTGATTTCGGCAATACTTCGCCAAAAACCAGAATCAGAAACGTCATGATACCGGTGGCAAGGCCCACTGCATAATTCGAGAATATATCCATCGTGATGGACGTTGCCAGGGCTGCAGCGCCCACATTTACGACATTGTTTCCGATGAGGACCGTGGAGAGGAGTCTATGCGGATCCTCTTTCATCCGTTTGATAAGAATGTAAGACTTGCCTTTAGTTTTTGCGAGATGTCTGGCTTTTGTTCGACTCAAGGAAAATAGGGCGGTTTCGGCTGAGGAGAAAAAACCGGACAAAAAAAGCAAAACGGTCAACACGATAATCTGATTAAACATAATAAAAATAAACCTTACAAAAACCTTGTAGAAGAGAGTAAGAGAAAAGAGTCCTTCAGTTTTTTGCCGAACAAAAACGCCCGCTCATTTTTCTTGCAAAGCGAATTCCGTCATGCAATATGGCACTAATTGATAATTCAACATATAATATAACCAGATTTTCATTTTTTCAAGTAAAGAAAGTAAGATGAGGGCACCTTCCTCAAATTTATGCATAAAAAAAACGGCATAGAAGAGTATGTCCGGTCACTCATTTCTTCAAAGCGTCTGGGGAGCCAAGTGGTGCATCATACGGTGCTGCCCGAGCTCCCGCCCTTTTTTTCGAAACCTGAAAAACCGTGGCCCAAAGAAATAGACCATATAATCAAGTCTGCAGGGATCCATGATCTTTACCGGCACCAGGTGGATGCCGTTGATCGGATAAGGTCTGACCGGCATCTGGTTGTTGCAACACCGACAGCGAGCGGCAAGACGCTCATTTATAATCTTCCGGTGATCGAAAAGGTGTTAAAAAATCCGGATTCAAAAGCCCTTTACATTTTCCCATTAAAGGCGCTGGCACAGGATCAACTGCGTACCTTTCAGGAACTTTCCGCCCACGGTAAAATGGTAACGCCCACCATCGAGATCTACGATGGAGACACTTCGGCCTGGCATCGGAAACGTATCAGAGAAACACCGCCCAACATTCTTTTGACCAATCCGGAAATGGTTCACCTTTCGCTACTGCCGCATCATCTAAAGTGGGCGGAATTCTTTGGTGCCCTGGATACGGTTGTGGTGGATGAAGTTCATACCTATCGCGGGATCATGGGGTCCCATATGGCCCAGGTTTTCAGACGGCTTCGAAGGATATGTTCTTTTTACGGTGCGGCCCCCAAATTCGTTTTTTGTTCTGCCACCGTGTCCAATCCTACGCAACTTGCCGAACAACTTACGGGGTTAACGGTCGATACCATCACAGAAAGCGGCGCGCCTCTGGGCGAGAAACACATCGTATTTATCAATCCGGCTCAGGGACCGGCACAGACGGCCATACTGTTACTGAAAGCAGCGCTTCACAGAGGTTTGCGTACGATTGTTTATACCCAGTCCAGAAAACTTACCGAGTTGATCGCCATTTGGGCGGGGAGTCAATCCGGGCCGTTTGCCAGCAGAATTAGTGCGTATCGGGCGGGATTCCTTCCTGAAGAGCGAAGGGAGATTGAAGCAAGGCTTGCCAAAGGTGATCTATTGGCCGTGATATCTACAAGTGCGCTCGAGCTCGGTATCGACATCGGTGATTTGGACCTGTGTCTTTTGGTGGGATACCCCGGCACAGTTGTGGCGACGTGGCAAAGGGGCGGCAGGGTAGGGCGCAGCGGACAGAAGTCCGCGCTGGTGCTGATTGCCGGTGAAGATGCTCTGGATCAATATTTTATGCGAAATCCTGAAGATTTTCTTGACCGTGAGCCCGAAGCGGCGGTGGTCAACCCGTACAATCCTGAGATTACATCCAAACACATCATCTGTGCGGCAGCCGAACTGCCCATAAAGTCAGACGAACCCTGGATGTCCCATGAACATGTTAAAACGGCTGTTTTAAGCCTTGAGGCCAAAGGCGATCTTTTAAGAAGTGAAGATGGGACGGAAATCTATTCCAGCCGACAGGCCCCCCACCGGCATATCAACCTGAGAGGGACGGGAGACCGTTTCAATATTGTCAGCAATAAGACCGGCCGGAGCAAAGGGGAGATCGATGGATTCAGAGCCTTTAGAGAGACCCATCCCGGAGCTATTTATCTTCATAAAGGCGATACATTCCTTGTGGACATCCTCGATCTGGATACGCGGACCGTTAAAGTTTCCAAAGCCCACGTCGATTATTATACCCGGGTAAGATCAGAAAAAAATACGGAAATACTGAATATATATGATCAAAAAAATATCTTAGATACAATTGTATATGCCGGCAAACTTAAAGTAACAGATAAGGTGTTGGGATATGAAAAATGGCGGATACATGCTAAAAAAAGGTTGAGCGTTATCCCCTTGGATCTTCCGGAACAGATTTTTGAGACAGACGGTCTGTGGTTTAAAATTCCGTCTCGAATTCAAAAAAAAGCTGAAGCAAAGTATTTCCATTTTATGGGGGGGATCCATGCCATTGAACATGCTGCAATCGGCATCTTTCCGCTTCTGGTGATGGCAGATCGAAATGACCTGGGCGGTATTTCCACACCGTTTCATCCACAGGTTGGCAGCGCGGCGGTATTTATTTATGACGGAGTCCCCGGCGGAGCCGGCCTGAGTCTGCAGGCTTTTAAACGCGCCAGAGACCTGCTCGAGTACACATTTGAATTGATCCGTGCATGCCCCTGTGAATCCGGCTGTCCCTCCTGTGTGCATTCACCAAAATGCGGTTCCGGAAACAGACCCATAGACAAGGCTGCTGCCGGTTTCCTGCTCGAAGAAATCATAAAGGATCGTGATTCTAAAAGCATGCGGGAGGTTAGATTCGACGACCCTTTACGGAAGGATGAATCCGGCTCCGATAAAACGTGTTCAACATTTCACGGAACAGAGATCCCCAAGGATATGGAAAAAAGATCCCCGAACTTTAAGGGGCGATTTCGGAAAAGATCGGCAGCAAGACGCAAACAGACAAAAGTTGAACGGCGCACATTCCAGGAATCGGGACACCCGATCGCCGAGCACGATATTCACTTTTGTGTGTTCGATGTGGAGACCCAGCGTTCTGCGCAGGAGGTCGGCGGCTGGCATCGAGCGGATTTGATGGGTATCAGCTGCGTCGTGCTGTATGATTCTAAAGAAGATACCTATTTCGAGTTTTTAGATGATCAGATATCTCAACTTGTTGAACACCTTAAAGATTGTGATCTTGTGGTCGGTTTCAATATCAAGAAATTCGACTTCCATGTGCTGGGTGGATATTCGGATTTTAGCTTTGGAAACCTTCCGGTCCTTGATATTCTTGAAGATGTTCATCAGCGCCTCGGCTACAGACTCTCTCTGGATCATCTGGCAGGTGTAACATTGGGGAAAAAAAAGACCGCGGACGGCCTTCAGGCTCTGCGCTGGTGGAAACAGGGGCGGATGCGTGAGATCATCGACTACTGTAAAGCAGATGTAGAGATTACCAGAGATCTTTATTGGTACGGAAAGAAGAACGGGTATCTTCTGTTTACCAACAAGGCCCAGAAGACGGTTCGGATCCCGGTAAAATGGTGAAAAATACAAAGTGTCTAACCCGCCACAGAGCCTCGGCGGATAAAAGTGAGCTAAAATGCCTAAAATGCCTAAAGTTGAGGAAAGCGTTTTCAGCGCAATTCATTTTTTACTTAAATGGATAGAGCCAGGGGCACAACCATCAACCCTGGCCCAGACCGATCACCATTTTTGGATGGAAACCGATTAGTGCCCATTCACAATTTTTAAATGAGCACAGTGCGTTTCCAATTCATAAATGAGCAATTTTTGTCTGGATCAAGGCCGCCCC
>DATKWE010000117.1:0-7509 GCA_035529735.1 Desulfobacterales bacterium
CCTATGCCGCTTAAAAACACACAGGAATTTATCAAAAAACTCGAATCCGAAGGCGAACTCGAAAGGATTTCCGCAGAAGTCGATCCGGTATTGGAAGTGACTGAAATCGCAGACCGGATGAGTAAAACCAACGGTCCCGCCTTGCTTTTTGAAAACATCAAAGGCGCCTCATTTCCGCTGATGATCAATGCCTTCGGCAGCTTTCGGCGGATGGAAATGGCGTTGGGGTGCGATTCCTTCGATGATATCGGCCGTCGTATCGAATCACTCATCAAAATCAGGCCCCCAGGCAGTTTCACCCAAAAAATACGGATGTTTTTCGACTTGAAAGAACTGGCCGGCATTACCCCCAAAAAGGTGAAACATGCGCCGTGTCAGCAGCAGGTTTACGGTCCGGACGGACCATTGCTGGATATGCTCCCCATTCTCACCTGCTGGCCACACGACGGCGGTCCGTTTATCACCCTTCCGGTTGTCATTACAAAGGACCTTGAAAGCAGCACTCAGAATGCCGGTATGTATCGCATGCATAAATATGATAATGCCACAACCGGTATGCACTGGCAGTACAATAAAGACGGCAGCCGCCATTTTGATAAATACAAATCCCGGGGAGAGCGTATGGAAGTGGCGGTGGCCCTTGGCGGACCCCCCTTGGTGACCTATGCTGGAACAGCACCGATGCCGCCGGATATTGATGAATTTTTACTTGCAGGTTTTATCGGGTCACACCCCATTGAAATCACTCGAGCAAAAACGGTGGACATCTTTGTCCCCGCCGAATCCGACTTTATCATTGAAGGGTACGTAGATCCCGATGAGGATCGGGTTGAAGGTCCATTCGGAGATCATACCGGATTTTACTCTCCTGCCGATCTTTATCCGGTATTTCATGTAACCTGTATAACCTGCAGGAATGACGCTGTTTATCCTTCGACCGTTGTGGGGAAGCCGCCCATGGAAGACTGTTATATGGCAAAGGCAACGGAAAGAATCTTCCTGCCGATGTTAAAGATGCTCGTTCCGGAAATTGTGGATATGGAACTCCCCATGGAAGGTGTGTTTCATAACTGCGCTCTGATATCCATTGACAAGAAGTTTCCCGGCCAGGCAAAAAAAGTAATCCATGCACTCTGGGGCCTCGGACAGATGGCCTCCACGAAATATATTGCCGTATTCGACAAAGATATGGATCTTCGCGATTCGAGTACGGTGGTCTGGAAGCTCCTTAATAACGTAGATCCCAAAAGAGATCTGCTGGTATCGGAAGGACCCCTGGATGCTTTGGACCATTCGGCGTCGTACCCGAATTTTGGCGGAAAAATGGGGATAGACGCCACAAGAAAAACCCGCGAAGAAGGTATGGGGCGGGAATGGCCTGAAGAAATCAAAATGTCTGAAGAAATCATCGAAAAAGTCAGCCATCGGTGGAAGGAATATGGATTTTAAGAAATTATCCGAGCTCATTATGATCGAGCAGACCTTTTTTGCCCTTCCCTTTGCATTGTTGGGTGTGCTGTTTGCCGGTGGCGGAACGTTTAAGACCTGGTTCTGGGTCATCGTCGCTCTGGCTGCAGCCAGAACTGCCGGCATGTCATTCAACCGAGTCATCGATGCTGAAATCGATGCGAAAAATCCCCGCACCCGTGATCGGCTGGTTCCAAAAGGGGCGGTTGGGTCTTCGGTGGTATGGATGACGGCTGTAATATCCTCGCTGGTGCTTGTGGGTGCTTCATTCATGCTGAACAGGCTCTGTTTTTATCTGTCTTTTCCAGCGGTTTTAATGCTGTTTACCTATTCTTATTTTAAACGCTTCAGCGCTTCGTCCCATTTTTATCTCGGCATGGTTGAAGCCGCCGCCCCCGTTGGCGGATATATTGCAGTCACCGGAGAATTTGGGCGTGTTCCTTTGGTTCTGGGGCTCGTTATCTTGACCTGGATAGCCGGGCTCGACATCGTATACGCGATACAGGACATCGATTTTGATGTTAAAGAAAATCTTCACTCCATACCGGTTCGCCTGGGCAAGAAAAAGGCCCTTGTCATCTCTGCAGCCTGCTATATTGGCTCCATTAGCGCAATGATATATGCGGGTTTTCTGACACATAAGAACGTTCCCTACTGGACTGCGGTTTTATTGATCGGAATAATATTTTTATACCAACAGAGACTTGTCAGGCGTAAAGACATCGCTTTGGCTGTAAAGAATTTTTTCAAAGTCAACATGTACATATCCCCGATACTCTTTTTCGGAACCCTCACGGATGTTTTTCTCGGACAAATTTTATAAACGTCGAACAGAGGATTAATATAAGGCTGAACACAATGATCGTTGTCGGAATTTCAGGTGCCAGCGGCCCCATCATGGGCATTCGTTTGATTGAAGAACTCCTCAATTCGAACGAGCCGGTGGCAGCAATTGTTTCACAGGCTGCCGGGCAGATTATTGAATACGAAATGCTCGATGAAAAGGAATCCTTTACATCCTTGAAAGAGCTGCTTTTAAAACGCGGCGTTACGGACAACCATAATCTTTTGAGCGAATTTAAAAACCATGACTTCTTTTCCCCGGTTGCCAGCGGATCTGCAAGCTTTGAAGCGATGGTTGTCATGCCCTGCTCCATGAAAACACTGTCCGCCATTGTCCATGGATATGCCGATTCACTGATTACCAGAGCCTGTGACGTGGCATTAAAAGAAAGGCGCAGATGCATCATCGTGCCCAGAGAAACACCCCTGAGTGTTGTTCATACTGAAAATTTGTACAAGGCCGCGCTGGCAGGAATTGAGATCGTGCCGCCGGTTCTCGGGTTTTACACCCGGCCTGAATCCCTGGATGACGTGATCAACTTTGTTGTGGGAAAGGTGTTGAACCTTTTGGGCAGACGGCACGATCTGTTTGAAAGCTGGGGGAAAAGGGAAATATAACGTGGAATTTCTGGATACGTTGCAGAATAAAACACTCCGCAGCATTGCCGAAAAAGTTTGCAACAAAGTTCCCGTCAGCAAAGAAGATGCTCTTTACATGCTCACAACCAACGACATCCTCGACCTTGGCGCCATTGCGCATCATGTCCGGACAGGGTTGCACGGAGACATTGCATACTATGGTGTAAACATGAATCTCAATTACACCAATATATGTGAGCTGCGATGCCCGTTATGCGCCTATTCCTGTGATGAAAACGACGAAAACGCGTTTCTGCTTTCTATAGACGAAATTGACCGGCGGATACGAAAGGCTGTTTTGATGGGAATTGATGAAGTTCACATCGTGGGCGGGCTCCATCCCGATCTTGGTATCGAGTATTTCGAACAGATGTTAAGACGCATAAAAAAGATAAAACCGGATATCCACATTGTTGGTTTTACTGCGGTTGAGTACGATTATTTTGCGAAAAAAAACAAAATTCCCCTTGAAGAAGTGTTCAAACGGCTGATGGATGCCGGTGTCGAAGCACTCCCCGGGGGCGGCGCTGAAATTTTTTCGCCCCGGGTCCGCGATATCATCGCGCCGAAGAAAATATCAGGGTCAAAATGGCTCTCCGTCATGCGGACAGCGCACAAAATGGGTCTTAAGACCAATGCCACCCTGCTGTATAACCATATCGAAACCCCAGAAGATATTGTGGATCACCTTTCACAGATCCGTGATCTTCAGGACGAAACCGGGGGATTCAAAACCTTTGTGCCGTTGCAGTTTCACGGAGAAAATACAAAAATAGATGCGCGTCGAGAAACCACCGGTTACGATGACATCCGGCTCTATGCTGCGAGCAGGATTTTTCTTCACAATGTGCCCCACCTAAAGGCATTGTGGATGTATCTGGGGGATAAAATGGCCCAAGTACTTCTCCGGTTCGGCGTTGATGATATCGGCGCAACCTATCACAATGAAAAAGTGGTTCATGCCGCCGGTGCACAGACGCCCGATTTTGGATCCGAGCCGTTTTTAAAAAGACTCATTCATGAAGCCCAACTCATACCCGAACGGACAACCGCCAGTTACCCCAATGTATCGGCCACCGTGAAAGAGGAATTTGTATGAGGCTCGGGTATATCGACTATCTTAACTGCTATCCCTTCTATTACCGGATGTTTGAAAAAAAACCTGTCCAAGGGATCAGCATCTATCCGGGGTATCCGTGCATGCTCAATAAAATGATGGCGGACCGGAAACTCGACATGAGCCCCATTTCCTCCGCAGCCTGTGCGGAAATTGCGGATGATGTGGCCCTCCTTCCCCAATTCTGCTTAAGTTCGGTGGGATATGTGGGATCGGTGATTCTTGCGAGCAAAATTCCCATCGAAGAATTGAATCACAAGAAAGTGGGCATTACCAGCGCATCTCATACATCAGCGGTGCTGTTGAAAATTCTTCTTAAAAATTATTACCATGCAGACCCGGTTTACATCCCCACCGATCCGAGGCCGGTGCTTAAAGATATGGACGCCGCTCTGGTTATCGGCAACGATGCCATGGCAATATCCTCTGAGCCGGTATCCTATATTTATGATCTCGGCGACCTGTGGCTTCGCAAGACCGGCTTCCCTGTGGTATTTGCCGTGTTTGCGGTCAGAGAAAGCATCGTTGAAAAATACGCGTCGGAAATCAGAGCGGTGGTTTCTTCATATCACAGCTCTTTACACCACCTTGAAGCGGATAAAGCGCAGGTCGTTTCAAAGGCAAGCGCAAAATATCCGGATATTATTTACGACATAAACAGCTACTTTGACCTTTTGCAGTTTAAGTTCGACAAGGATTTGAAAGATGCCTTGATGTTTTACTATTCAATGGCAGGAAACATGGGCCTGATAAAA
This sequence comes from Desulfobacterales bacterium, assembly GCA_035529735.1. GTDB lineage: Bacteria > Desulfobacterota > Desulfobacteria > Desulfobacterales > UBA11574 > JAAXQD01. The sequence goes on from DATKWE010000117.1 coordinate 4,822, forward strand.
AAGGTGAAAGAATTAAAGTATTTGTCTTTTGAATAGAAATAGAGAACATGATTCAAAACAGCGATCTTTATCATAAGATATGCGGGGGCAGCAGAATCACCTCCAAAGAAGCTCTGGATCTATTTTCCTGGGACATTATCGATCTGGGGAAGGCCGGAGATATGAGAAGAAAATTGGCATTCCCCAAAGAAGCGGTCGGATTCATCGTCGATCGGATTGTAAACTTTACCAATATCTGTGAGGCGGCCTGTGCTTTCTGCGCATTTCATTCCCGGGCAAATCTCATTGAATCTTATGAACTGACCCTGGATGAAATTTTCCGGAAGGTTGAAGAACTGGTTGCGGTGGGAGGAACCCAGGTGATGCTTCAGGGCGGACTTCACCCCGATTACACACTGGAAACATACATCCATATGGTGACCTCCGTGAAAAAACGTTTCCCGGATATCTACCTACACTCCTTTTCTCCCGCGGAAATCACACATATTTCACGCAAGAACTCGCTGCCCACAGCCGATGTCGTAAAAGCATTAAAAGCCGCCGGCCTCGACTCCATACCGGGGGCATCCGATCTTTTGGTCGACAGAATCCGCGCCAAGGTAAGCCCGAAAAAAATCACCGTGGATGAATGGCGGGAGGTCATAGACGCGATATCCCAAAATGAAATGACGTCATCCGCAACTATGACGTACGGCATGGGAGAGACCCTTAAAGAGAAGATAGAACATCTTGAGGTCATCCGCGATGTTCAGGACCGAACCGGCGTTTTGAAGGCATTTATTCCCTGGTCTTTTTCACCTGCAAGGACGCGCATGGCGGATCTCCTCCCGGCAACGGGTATGGATTATCTTAAAATCGTGGCCATCGCGAGGATATTCCTTGACAATATCACCCATATTCAGGCGGGATGGCTGACCGAGGGTTTGAAGCTCGCACAGATCGCCTTGACCATGGGGGCCAACGACATGGGCGGCGTGCTGATGGAAGAGGTTGTGGTGAAGGCTACAGGGATAACAACCCGGACCCACCAAAAGGAGCTTGTCCATATCATTAAAAACGCCGGAAAGATTCCTGTTCAAAGGGATTCTCAATATCGGGCCATAAGGAATTTCCGGTGAACATCCGCTTGGGTGGGTGTTTCATAACGAAGTATTGCATCTCTTCATTAACAACGTAAATTCTGAATAGATTCCCACGGGCCTACGCCCGTGGGAATCTGCCAATTTTGGAAAGAAGTATTATGACAACACTCGATATTGCTTTTTCAACATGCCCCAATGATACCTTTATATTTCATGCAATGCTTCACGACGCTATCGATACGGAAGATTTGCGTTTTATTCCCCATATGCACGACGTGGAAGACCTCAATAAAAAAGCCTTTTTAAAAACATTTCATGTTTCAAAGCTTTCCTTCTATGCCTATCTTAAACTAAGACAACACTACGAAATCCTGGATGCAGGCTCGGCTCTGGGGTATGGATGCGGACCGCTTCTTGTGGGAAGGTCGGCTGATTTATCCTGGCCCGAAGCAAAAATCGCCGTACCCGGTGAATATACAACAGCGTATCTTCTATTAAAACTGTGGCGCCCTGAAATCCGAAACGTAGAGATAACCCGGTTTGACAACATCCTTGAAAAAGTACAAATCGGAAAATATGACGCCGGACTGATCATTCACGAGGGCCGGTTCATCTATCCGGAATATGACTGTGTCGAGATCATCGATCTTGGCAAGTGGTGGGAAGGTGAAACAGGGCTTCCGATCCCTTTGGGATGTATTGCTGTCAGAAAAGATCGTCCAGCCATCGATCTGAAAAATGATATTGAATCCGTGCTTCGGAATTCGGTGCAATATGCTTTGGAAAACAGACATGCGTCCAGGGAATTTGTTAAATTGCATGCCCAGGAAATGGATGATCGGGTCATTGATGGACACATCGACCTGTATGTCAACAATTTCACCGTATCACTTGGAGAAACCGGTCGAAAAGCGATACAAGCCCTTGAGGAGATGGCACGGTGGGAAAAAATATTGTAACTGCAATGGTCATGGCCACCCTGCTTGAAGCAAAACCGTTCGTTCTGGGGATGTCTTTAAAGCAAACCCGGAAAACACCGTTTCTCCTATTTCAAAATGATAATCTTCTCTTGATCGTTTCGGGCATCGGCAAAGCAAATGCAGCCATGGCAGCCGCCTACTGCTGTCAAAAGTATACGCCTGCCTGCATCTGTAATCTGGGTGCGGTGGGAGCAGCCGGCGTTGGCCATTCTCTGGGTGAAATATTTCATATCGATGAAATTATCGAATATGACAGACCTGAACTGAAATCGGGAAAACCCCGTATTCATAAACCGGATACCCTATATGGGTTCCGGACCGCAAAACTCGCCACCAGCGACCGAGCGATTCTTGATCCAGACGAACGAAAAGAAATCTCCAAAAATGCCGACCTAATCGATATGGAAGGGGCCTCCGTGGTTCAGGCGTGCAGGAAGTTCCGGACAAAGTGCTTTATGTTTAAATTTGTCAGTGACACACCGGAGCATACAAGAAGTGAAGATATCGTCGAAAATATCAGGTGGTACCGCTCTTTTTTTTACGAGTTTTTTTGGGATTCCGTACTGCCTTTTTTTTCATAGCAATCTTATTATGGAATCACAAAAGAACCTTGGCTTCCAGCCGTC
>DATKWE010000118.1:0-17666 GCA_035529735.1 Desulfobacterales bacterium
ATTTCAGAGGCTTTTAAGCATCCATTTCAAAAGCGCCCATTGTTCTATAGGCATAACGGATTTTTTGAGTTAAAAGACGGGTCCCCATTTCAAGGGATAGGGTAAGGGCGTTTTCTAAAGACTTCTGTATCACGCCGGGACGGCTTTGGGATAAAAGTCGGGTCTTGGCGAGAAGCGATAGCGCCTAATGTTTTTTTGAATAAAAAAGTTGTTTAACCAGGATAAAATTAGGTTGACAGCGGAATGCTGAGACCATATGTTTTCATTATGAGCATTTGCCCATAAGCTTGTGGTACAGTAAAAAAGTTTCGTATCCTTAATTTTTACGAAACCATCCATTTTGTTTGCGATCGATAGAGGTAAAACAAGGAGACCTTTGAAAAATATTCATTTTTGTTCAAGTTCACGGAAGGCCAAAATTTTAACCACATGAATATATTGAGTATTTCGAGGATAAAGCTAAAGCTTCACTTCGTGCACAATGTTGAGACTGACGCAGAAATTGAGCAAAAAAGGGCGTTTTGCAAAGGTCTCCAAGATAGGTTATAGATTCCGGTTCTTCGTTTAGCACCGACCGGAATGACATCTTTAATTGCCGAATTAATAACACGGGAGGGGAACCATGAAAAAGGGTGGAAAACTGGTTGTTATCGGAGGCGGCGGTGTTGGTGGTCCTGCTGCAATGATGGCCAAAAAGCTTATGCCGGATATAGATGTGACGATTATTCGTAAAGAAGATCGTTTTATCGTTCGATGAGCTTTGCCGCATGCTGTGGCCGGTCTGGCCACTGTTGATTCCATCACCAATCCGGATGCCATGTTTGAAAATGCAGGTATTACAAACATTATTGAAGAAGTAACTCAAGTGGATACGGAGAAAAAAATTGTTGTGTTGTCAAACGGTACTTCCATTGATTACGATAAAATCATTTTGGGCACCGGATCGGTACCGGTAATTCCGCCCATTGAGGGAATTGACTTTGAGGGTGTGCTGAGTTTGAGAACCGCTGTGGATGCAGAAAAAATAAAACGGTTTATGGAAGAGAAAAAACCCAAGAATCTTGTTTTCATTGGAGCAGGATTTATTAATCTTGAACTGTGTGCTCTTTTGTCAGAAATGAAACCGGATTATTACAACATGACAGTCATTGAATTCTTAGACTATCCTCTGCCCCTGATGCTTGATCCGGAGCTGGCTGCTAAGATAGAGAAATACCTGGTTGAAAAGGGTTTCAATATGATAATGGCATCCAAGGCAACAAAAATCCTTGGAGGTGAAGGGATGGTTACAGGGGTAGAACTTGAAACCGGTGAAACAATCGATGCAGATATGGTCATGCTGTCAGTGGGGGCAAGGCCAAATTTAGAGCTGGCAAAGGATATGAATCTTGAACTTGGCAAGTTCGGCATCAAAGTCAATAAATACCTGGAAACATCAAATCCAGATATCCTTGCAGGCGGAGATTGTGTTGAAAAAATTCATTTTGTAACAAAAAAACCTACGCCATCGCAACTCCGCGGTCCTGCCGTTATTCAGGGACGTCTTGCCGCCAAAACGCTGGCTGGGTATAAAATTGAATTCCCGGGAATATTAAACAACTCTGTAGTGAGAATTTTTGACAAATACATCGCTGCAACAGGTTTTACGGATGAGCAGGCACAAAAGGAAGGATTTGAAACCGTCAGTACAACCGTCGATTCCAGAAGCAAACACGGTATGATACCCGGCGTTAAACCCTGGACGATAAAGCTTGTATTTGATAAAAAGACTCAAAGGCTCATCGGAGGACAGATCATCAGTGATAGTGATGCAGCTGTTAAAGAGATCGATACAGTCAATGCACTGATTCTGGGTGAAAAAATAATCCCGGAACTCACCACCTTGATGTGTGCCGGAAATCCGGATTGCTCCTCTGAGCCGAGCCTTGAACCTATTACCATTGCAGCAGAGCAAGCGTTGCAAAAATTGAAATAATATATACTCAAATTTTGCATCCAAATATTTGGTAAAAATCCTTAAAAAACTTTTCCGTTGTGCGCCGCTGTGTTGGCGTTGCTATAAATTAGGGGTGCGAAACTTGAGCCACAATCAAAGGGGTTACATTGTATGCTGGAAAACTCGGTCTTTTGTTCTTGATTTGTGATATTTTTTTTGCTTTTAAATTGCGATGCTTTTACATTTTTAAAAGGAGAGTCATTCTGAAATGACGGATAAAAATGTTCTGATTATCGGTGGCGGAGTAGCCGGTCTTTGTGCATCGCTTGAACTCGCCAATTTAGGTATCCAGATTGAATTGGTTGAAAAATCGATTTTCCTAGGTGGACATGCCATCGGATATACCTGTAAAGCCACCCGGAACACCTGCGTAAAGTGCGGCGCATGCATGGTGGAAGAAAAACTGAAAAACGCGGTTTCGCATCCAAACATAAAGATTTTAATCGGCAGTCAGGTAAAAAACATATCCAAAAACGGTCGATTCACCATAAACATTCACCAAAAACCCCGGTATATAGATTCCCAGAAGTGCAATCAATGCGCTATTTGTTTAGACAGATGCCCTTTGGACGGCGCGATTTTAAACGGATTTTCAAAAAACAATATCCCTTTTTATGGGATCAACGAAGAAAAATGTCTCTATCTCAAAGATACATCTTGCCATATATGCCGGGATGAATGTCCGGAAAAGGCCATCAATCTGGATGAAAAAAGTTCTAAATATGTGAGCGAAGCAGACGCCGTGCTTGTTGCCACCGGATTCCAACCGTTTAGTCCCGTGGGCAAGCCATACGGGTATGGTCTTTTTAAAAATGTCCTTTCAACGCTCGACCTGGAAAGAATGCTAAAACAGACGGCACGCGTAAAAAAGCCGAGCGATAATAAACCTCCGGAGCGAATCGCCTTTATTCAGTGTGTGGGCTCCAGGGATTCGAAACTGAACCATTTGTGGTGTTCAAAGGTGTGCTGTGGCTCGGCGATGCGCATGGCAAGACGGATCAAAGACCGGCAGCCTGAAATCGACATCACAGTTTTCTATATTGACGTTCAGACGTTCGGAAAAGACTTCGAGCAATTCTATAAAGACGCTCAGGAAGAACTGGGGATGATCCGCGCCATACCCGGCGACATTTATGAAACGGACAGTCAAAAGCTGAAGATAAACTTTTTAGACAACAATACCCACGAAACCTTAGAGGAAATTTTTGATCTGGTGGTGCTTTCCATCGGGATTACGCCGGGTAAAGACAACGGGGAAATAGCCGCGTTGCTGCATCTAAAACTCGCTGATTCCGGATTTTTCGAGTCCCGAGCTGAAGAAGCATCGGCGCAGAATACCGGTATTTTTACGGCCGGCACGATCTCCGGGGCCATGAGCATTTCCGAAACCATTGCCAGCGCCGGGAAAGCCGCCCGGCAAATTGTCAAATACCTTAGGCCGAACAGCCCATGAAAAATTTAATGGCTTCAAAAGTGGTTTGAAAATCATCATACAAAAGGTGGTCTCTTTGAAGGATAAAACCTTAATTCTCGGAAACGGGCCGTGCGCCCACTATATTGCTGAAGATCTTCTAAGCACGGGCGCAGATATTGTCATTGCAACCACAGATAAAACCTGTGATTTTTCCCCATCAGAACATTCCGGATCAATAGAAATCCTTACAGACACACGGCTGGTTTCATGCCGTGGCGCCGTCGGGGATTTCAGGATCTTGGCAGCTCAGAACAACAAAGAGATTAAAAGAACGGTTGCCGGCGTTATCGTTGCTGAAGAAGGTCAAAGGAAATCCAATTTTTCACAATACGGGTTGAAAGCATCTTCCAATGTCATCCCTCTCTTCCGGATGAAAGAATTGCTGCTCGATGCATCTCGTGACCCAGGCATCTTTTCAGAAGTAAAAAAAGTGGCTTTCCTAAATGGGGTTTTTCAAGAAAGCAATCCCGTCATTGCAGAAGAAATTATGCAATCCGCCCTCAGGCTCCAATCGGATCTTAACCTAAAGACATATATTCTGACAAACAATCTTAAGGTGGCCGGAAACGGTTTGGAAACCCTGTACAGAGAAACAAAAAAAGTCGGCACGGTCTATATAAAGTTTACGTCTACCCGTCCTGAAATTCATTCTGAAAGCGACGGCAGCATTCAAATTGAATTTATCGACGAAATAACCTCCAAAAAATTCAGATTAACACCGGATATTACCGTTGTTGATGAAACGATTGTCCCTTCTGACTATGCTGCTGATCTGGCAAAACTACTCAGCATCGACACAGATCCTGACGGATTCGTACAGGCGGATAATGTTCATCGGTTTACTGTATTTACCAACAGAAAAGGGATCATGACCGCCGGCCCATCAAGGATTATCCAGGCGCGTGACGACCAGATCGTCGATGCCGGAAATGCTGCACTTGCATCAGCTCTACTTATGGCCGGCCTGCCGGCTGTACCGGAAAACAGGGCGGAAATCGACAAAGGTCAGTGCATACGGTGCCTGACCTGCTATCGCCGCTGTCCGTACCGGGCGATAACGCTAAATACACGAGTGGTCGTTGAACCGCATGCCTGCGAAAGATGCGGAATATGTGCCGCGCAATGCCCGAGGGGTGCTATTCATATAAAAGACCTTGAACCAGCGTCGATTTCAAAACAGATGACCCCTGGGGATACTCCTCGAGAAGACGCTGCCTTTACCCCGTTTTTGGTGGCATTCTGCTGCAGCCGCTCGGCTGTCCAGGCCGGTGAACTGTCGCTGTGCATGGGTCACAAATTACCACCGGGACTTAAAATGATCGAAGTGCCGTGCTCGGGCAGTATTTCTTTCGATCATATCTTTGCGGCATTTAAAAAGAATGCCGATGGTGTTCTGGTCCTGACATGCCATGAGGGGAACTGTCATTCAGAACGCGGAAATGTTTATGCCCGACAAACGGTCGATCAGATAGCAGATCGGTTTCCACAAATCGGGTTTGAAAAGGACCGTATCGCCCTACAAACCCTTGCGTCCAATATGGGAACGGAATTTGCGGAGATGGTAAACCGCTTTGAAGCGAATATCATAGAACTCGGCCCCAGCGGGCTGAAAAAGTGATGACGCCAATTTATTCAGAATTTATAATAAAATGAGGTTAAATGGTTAGATGACAACAACATCCGAAATAATCGATTTGGATCAAGTTGACCACGGCAGGTGCAGGTCCTGGCCGTTTTTGCAGGATTATTGTGTTACCTGCGCGCTGTGTGCCGGATCATGCCCGGCTTCCGGAATAGACGGTTTTGATCCGCGCATGCTGGTCCGGATGGTTTCACTGGGACTTGTTGAAGAACTGGTTGAAGCCCGGTGGCCCTGGATCTGCACCCTGTGCGGCAAATGTGAAAATGTCTGTCCCATGGAGATCGACATCGCCGATCTGGTCAGAAAAATTCGATCGTTAAGAGATCGTGAAAAGGTACCGGGCATCCTTCATAAAGGCCTTGCCGCAGCATTAGAGACCGGCAACAATCTTCGCCTGCCCAAAGAAGATTTTATTTTCATTGTCGAGGATGTTGCAGAAGAGGTTGCGGAGGAACCGGGGTTTGAAGGCTTCAAAGCACCCATCGACAAAAAAGGGGCGAACCTTTTAACCACCATCCATAACAAGCTGGTCAATACGCATACCGAAGATTTAAAACACTGGTGGAAAATCTTCCATGCAGCCAAAGAAGACTGGACCGTAACGTCTGAAAATTGGGAGGGGACTTCATGGGGATACTTTACGGGCGATGACGCGGCCATGAAGGTTATGGCAGGCCGTATTGTCGAACAGATGTCGAACCTGGAAATAAAAAATCTTCTCTGGCCGGAATGAGGCCATGCCTACCTTGCGACCCGGTCGGGTCTTGAAAAATATTACCCTGAAGCATTGAATCAGTTCGGATTTATCACGGTTTTTGACCTGCTCATAACCTACATCAAGGAAGGTCGTATCAAACTGGACAGATCAAAGTATACAGAACTCGCCGCCTATCATGATCCGTGCAATTACGGCAGAAAAGCCCAAAAATTATTTGGACACGGTTTTTTTGAGGAGCCGCGATGGATTATGGATCAGTGTGTGGAGAACTGGGTGGATCTCTACCCGAATAGAATGGACCAAATCTGCTGCGGCGGCGGGGGTGGAGCCCTTACAACCGGATATAACGAGGAACGGGTCTTTTATGCCAGAAAAAAGATCGACCAGATCAGCGCGACAGGCGCAAAAACCCTTGTGGTCCCCTGTCACAGCTGTCACGGCCAGTTCAACAACGTTAAAAAAGAATACGGTCTTGGGGATCTTAAAGTAAAGTACCTGTGGGAACTGGTGGCCGATTGCCTGATCTTATGAGCCACCCGCCCGAATACTTGGTGAATCAAAACATCTCTTGGCAGTTCAATCTTTCAAAACGATATCACAACTTCCGAAGCCACTTCCACATTCAAAAGAGCATATAATATGTCGGTGGACGTAGATGATTTGGCAATTGTAAAAAATAGGACTTGCTTGAACTGGCACCAGAAAAATAAGATAACTGTATATCAATTGTTGTTGTGAATGGTGTCGATACTGGTAAGATAACCCCACATCTTCAAAGCTTCTATACGATCCGTTTAGATTTTTCAGGTTTTTCTTTTTCATAATATTACCCAAGATAGTATAAAACTGGCAAAAAATAGCAAAATTACTGCCAAATATTGTCAAATACTTTTGGCGTGCAACTTGCTATCACAATCTACCGCTTTGAAATATATTGATATTTCTATTTTTAAAAATTGATTCTTAAACCTTGCATGATTTTTGCTTTACATAAATTTAACCAATTAGGATTCTCTGTTGTGCGTGCATCTTTTCAGGCGGGCATCTTCAAAATTTAAATAAAAAGAGAAAATATGCCCCGGCGTTAATACCGGCATTCCGGGAGACTATTATATGGGGAAAGAGCCTTGTAGGATTCTCAACCTGTCTTAATAATCTTTGGGAAGGGCGATTTAGTTGATCGCCCTTTTTTTAACATCCCATGGGAAGAATCATCCAAGAGTATAAAGATAAAAATTATTGCTAATAAAGCAATTTTTCTATCAAGTCGAAGAGTTTAGGCAAACTCATGTTGTGTTTTAACTGTTTTTAATTCTTAAGGAGATGGGGATAGCAATGCTTTCAACGACTATAAATGTCACGGAAAGTAAGCAAGTTGAAGGTGCTTTAGAACAGCGCGATGAAAAATACCGTACGATTCTGGAGACCATTGCTGACCCAGTTGTCCTTTTCGATATTGAGTGCAAAGTAGAATATTTCAATCCTGCCTTCACAAGTGTTTTCGGGTGGACCTTAGATGAGTGTTTTGGCAAGTCGATGAATGTTTTTGTGCCGGAGGATGCTTGGCCGGAAATCAAACCGATGAGCGATAAATTGCTGGCTGGCAAAAAATTTTCAGGCATTGAAACTCATTGTTACACCAAAGAAGGAAACATTATCCTTGTAAGCATAAGCGGAGCTGTATACAGGGATAGGGAAGGAAACCCAAGGGGCAGTGCCGTAAATTTAAGAGATATCAGCGAACAAAAAAAGCTGGAAAGACAATTTCAACAGATTCAGAAAATGGAGGCCATCAGCACATTGGCCGGTGGCATTGCTCACGACTTCAATAACCTGCTAATGGGAATACAGGGCCGGACTGCCTTGATGTATTTGCAAACTAGTCCTGATCACCCACATTTTGAACACCTCAAAGCAATAGAGGCTTGCATAAAAAGCTCAGTAAAACTTACAAAACAACTCTTGGGCTTTGCAAGAGGCGGGAAATACGACATCAAACCGACTGACATGAACGAAATCATCGATAAAAGCGCTGATAGGTTTGGGCGATTAAAAAAAGAGGTCACCATCCATTTAAAGAGTCAAACGGATATTTGGTCAGTAGAAGTAGACCAAAAACAAATTGAACAGGTGCTTTTAAATCTATATGTCAATGCCTGGCAGGCGATGCCCGGAGGGGGAGATCTATACATTCAGACAGAAAACGTTGTCGTTGATGAGAACTGTAAAAGGCCGTATCAGGTGGAGCCGGGCAAGTATATTAAAATCTCCTTAACGGATACTGGTATAGGCATGGATAAAGCGATCCGGAAAAGAATATTCGATCCATTTTTTACAACCAAGAGAATGGATAGGGGTGCCGGACTGGGGCTGGCCTCTGTGTATGGTATCATCAAGAATCATGGTGGGTTCATAGATGTTTATAGCGCGAAAGGTATCGGGACAACGTTTAAGATACATCTGCCGGCCTCAGAAAAGGAGCCGGTAAAAGAAAAGAATGTCTGTGAAAAGGTGCTTAGAGGCACAGAAAGGATCCTTTTTGTTGATGATGAGGATATAATTATACAGGTCGGCAAGGACATGATTGAAAGTCTGGGGTATGAAGTCCGGACGGCAAAGAATGGAAAAGAAGCTATAGAAATCTGTAAAAAGAACATGGACAATATCGATATGGTTATGCTCGATATAATTATGCCGGTAATGGACGGTGGCGAAACTTATGACAAATTAAAAGAGATAAAACCTGATATCAAGGTTCTCTTATCAAGCGGATACGGTGTCAACGGTCAAGCGACCGAAATACTGAATCGCGGTTGTAATGGTTTTATCCAGAAACCATTTGATATGAAAACCCTTTCAAAGAAAATAAGGAACGTTCTGGACATAGAATAAACTTTTTATTGTTTCTTTTACAGAATTGCCCATGTCTTATATTTTATAATCTATCGGGTTCATCAGGGTGGGGCGATACGCTGCCTTTGATCCTGAGGAATTGAAGCCAAAAAAATATTGTGATTTCGCTTTTTAAATCTTCAACCCAAGATCTGTACTTCTTGGGATCATTCCCTAAATATCAGGGTGTTTATTTTGTTGTGACATCGTTTTTTCATTAAGGGTAAATTTTAAAAGGAGAATATAATGAAACTGCTTAAAATGTTGTTCGTGGTCTCTATGTCGATTTTACTCATTTCATCGGCAGCAGCAGCAGATGATTTTGACTGGATCAGGGATTTCAATATCAAAGCTGAAGCGGACACATCAGGATTCAGGGCAAGGCTTGCAACTCGTTTTAAAATAGGAGACACACAAATCAGAATCGTGCTCAACAATGTTGAAAATCCTGCGGACGCCTATATGGTACTCCGGCTCGGAGAAATGTCAAATCAGCGTACAGAATACGTTATTGAAAAATACAAATCTCGTAAGGGCAAAGGCTGGGGGGCACTTGCGAAGAGTCTTGGCATAAAGCCCGGATCAAAAGAGTTCCATGCCCTGAAACGCGGCCAAGATTTTTACGATGATAATGTTAGAGGTAAGGGCAAAGCGAAAAGCAAAGGCAAGGCTTGAGCATAGGAACTGCGTCTATTTAAGTGAGCATGTGAAAGTAAGAATACCTGTCAATACAAGGCAAACTGCTCTAACTGCGAGGTTTGTGGGTTAGCACGCATTTTGGTTAATGCTGATATGTAAATATCTGCAGTCCTGAATTTTTGTGATTTCAATTATCAATAAGGGCAAATCTTTTTTTGTTGATATGCATACATTATAAAATCGAATAGTGCATATTTTTCCGATATATGGCCGGAATTTTAAACCGAAAATCTTTACAGATATCACAATGCCTGCTAAGTTGTTCGTAGCCCAAATACTGGCAAGAAACCTCAACCGACTCATAGTAACAATTTCAAAATATTGTGTTTCCGAATAATGATTCAATTATCTTCTATTTAAACCATAATCCACGAGCTTTTGTAAGTTTTTTTAATTGCCTTTTCTGACATTTTTATACAACTATCGGGTAAAGATGGTGTTTTGGGAAAGTATAAATTCAGAAGGGCGCGAAAACCATAACACTTTTAGGAGGTGTCAGATGAAAAGAATGATTATTGCAGCATTGAGTTTCTTTTTTTTGTTTGCAACTGCTATTCCAGTGATTTCTAAAGATTACAATCGCGATACCCATGGTCGTCGTGACAACAAAGAACGTCCCGATAATCCCAGTCGTCCAGATTATCAAAATCATCGTGTAAATAAAAAAGGATCTCACGACAACCGCCGTAATTACAAGGAGCAACAACGTCGTAATTACAGGCACCATAGTCGTAATTACAAGTACCATGATTATAACGATCGTCGACATAACTATAAAGGTCATTATGGATCTTGGAACCAATGGAATAGCTACGCAAGAACACACCCAGATATATACAGACATGGAACATATTACCGCGAAAATTCACATTTAATGTTCAGATTTTGCGAACCTGGTACCGGTAACTGTTTCTTTTTTTCAATCGGAAGGTAATCAGCAGGATGTGAAAATCAGGAAAATGGGCGCTGGGGTCGGATCACACGAACAATTACAAAGGAAGCGGAACATCCGTAAATAAGTAAATAAAATGGACCAACGGTTGCCGGTAAGCAGCGATCGTGACCGGTCAGGAGAGAGAGGCTCAAATTTTCAAATTATTTCCAATCCCGCTAATTCTACGGCTAACGACCTTTGTAAAGATCAACTTCGCCAACAACCGAATCATAGTGCTTAGAAGGTGCGTTAGCGGAAACTTTCTTTGAAGATCATGTGACACCTTCAGGTGTAAGACAGAATTTTATCTTTTACCGATTCATAAAGCGAACATAAAGCAAAGAAATTCTATGATCCTCCAAGTATCAAGGTCAATAATTATACGATATATGTAATCGGAGTTGATCAACCTTGGGTTGCTGTTCTGGCAAGATAACGCAAAAGTCGATTTCGGCTATGAAACGTTCACTATAAGGTATTTGGACGTATAGGCACGAAATCTTGAACTCTCTCTATAAAATTACAAATCCAATATATTGAATTGGATTTCAAAAAAAAATCTTTATCAAAGATTCAATACTAAAGTTCATGAAATGAATGCGACTATTAGAAGGAGGTCTGAAATGAAAAAAACGCTAACCCTCTTGCTAATTATGATCACCGTAGCTTTTCTAATAGCTGAAAATATTTTAGCCGATGAGGTCCGATTAAAAAATGGGGACAAACTCACCGGCCAGGTGGTCAGGATGGAAGAAGAAAAACTGGTTTTGAAAACCACCTATGCCGGGGAAATCACCATCGTTTGGGAGGAGGTGGCCAGCGTAATGGCAGATGATCCCGTGAAAATCGTGCTCAAGGATGAAACGGCTCTTGAAGGAAACACAGCGCCGATTGAGGATGGTAAAATGAAATTGGATACCGGAAAGCTCGAATCACCGGCTTCTTTCAGCCTTGCGGATGTGAAGGCGATTAATCCCAAACCTGTCAAGCCTGTGAAGATCGCCGCCCGCGTCAATGCGAGAGTGGTCAACCAGAGAGGAAATACCATCCAAGACAACTATTATTTTGACGGTGAATTTGTGGCGCGCACGGAAAAGAACCGTTATACGCTTGGCGGTGAGTTGGCCAATGAGAAGGCGGATGGTGAAACAACCTCTGAGAGCTGGCTTACCTATGGAAATTACAGCCATTTCTTGGACGAAAAATGGTATTTATATGCCAATACGCTTTTGGAAAATGATAAGTTCAAAGACCTGAATCTTAGGACGACCTTGGGTGCAGGGGGAGGGTATCAGATATTCGAAACACCTCTGCTGAACCTTTCCATATCGGCAGGCGTCGCCATGGTCGATGAAAACTTTGATGTGGCCGAAGACAATGACTATCCTGCCGGTAGCTGGTCCGTCAATTATGATCAGTATCTTTTCGAGAAATTCGTTCAGCTTTTTCACGTCCAAACCGGATACGTAAGTCTTGAAGATGCAAATGATTGGTTTATCAAGACCCGTACGGGATTTCGATTCCCTATCTACAAAGGTTTAACAGCAACACTTCAATATAACTTTGACTGGGACAATCAGCCTTCGGCAGCTGCGGAAACAGAAGAGGACACGAAGTTCATTTTTCTGCTGGGTTACGAGTTTAAAAACTAAGGATTGTTTTCATATAGTGATTTTGCGACTAACCTCAAATCAGGACGATGTATTGAAACTGCCTCCTATATGTAACGAAGAGCACTCTTAAATTGCCATGATTCTGACTTGAAATAAACCCTCCGAGGGTTTTGATTTCTGCAATATATCTGGAAGTCTAAGGTCAGTTCGATTGGTTGTGATATCCAACTCCGAAAATTGAACTGTCGAGTAATGTATTGACCCGCCTTACGATTCATTCAAATCAAGTTTAGGTCGGGACACATAATATCTTTATTGCAGGGCACTAAAAACATGGCCAACTTGTCCATTTTTTTGTCAACCTACCCGCCCCTGAACACAATCCAAGACCCCACAAAGAAAAAGAACCGTTCCTTAGAATCGCCCGTAGTTCTTTATGTTTTTGTTCAGGGCGAAGCTATTGGACCCCTTGACCCCTTGAACTCTTTCCTATATTTGTATATCTCATTGGAAAACCCTTAAAAGCTACTCCATTCATTACATGACACTTGAAAAAATATTTATATTTTCCCCAAAATTTTTAGATTATGCCCTTAACTATTCGGCATCGAAAACCTGATCCGGATAATTATCTGCGCCAGCATTTGCAACCGCTTTCAATCAGAAACCATCTCAGCCGTAGAATGCTTAAAATGCGCCGTCATAACGCCTGATTATTAGATCTGACTTTGGAATCGGAGAACATAATGCGATCGATCTTCTATGCGTCCGTCCTGCTTTTATTGTTTTGCACCCAGCTGTTTGCAACAGTATATATCGAAAAAGACGGGCTTTTTTTTTATTTTCCGGAAGATGAAAAAGCCATTGCCGAGCGTTTAACGGAAAAAGCACCCCAAATGGTGGATTTTTTGGCCCGCAAAGGGCTCGAATTTAAAACGCCCCTGCATATCATTGTGGATAGCAAAATGGATGCGCCTAAAGTCGATGTTCATGTTATTCCCCACAGAGAAATCCGCAGACCACCCAAACTATTTCCGGTTCGGGGATTTGATTCCAATCTCGTGGAGGCACCAAAGGCCGCGGGCGCGGGAATCGAAGTGTACTGGCCGCTGGCCAACTTGCAAAAAGGGTATCAGACTCTGCCCCTGTTTCTTCACAGACTGCGTATAGGAACCTTTGTCGATGCGGGCATCGCCGGTGAAGATGCCACTTCCGACGATTGGATCGTCGGCGCCGGGTTTGAATTTATCACCTCTTTAGAGATTGCCTGGGGCAATTTTTCGACCTTTCGCATGGGGATGGCCGGGCCTGTCGTGTATCCGGATTTTGTGAAAGACGACAATCCTAAATTTTTCTTTCAACTTGGGCGGCCTCTGTAAGACGCTTCTTTTTCCTTTGTCCGCTATAGTCCAAGCATGATGCCGTATTGCTTCAATTCACTGTCCAATGATTTTCGGTCACCGACAATCCGATCCAACGCTGCATAATATTTCTTGCCGTGATTTTTGACCCGCGTATGGACCAGTTCATGCAGTATGATATAATCCATCAACTTTTCGGGTAAACCAACCAGTTTAACATTGAGACTGATATTGTTTTTCGACGAACAGCTCCCCCAGCGTGTTTTTTGGTTTCTGATAAATACCCGGTTATACTTAAAACCGTGCTCTCGGGCCAGTTCTTCCAGCCTTTGAACAAGGATTTTTCGGGCTTCACGCCGGTCTATGGTGTTGAAGTTGTGGGACAGGTCCCTGTGATCCCTTTCCACCTTTCGCATCTTTTCAAGATGTTTTTGTATCCAGTGCTTTTTGGACGCGGCAAACATCCTGGCTTTGGCATATGACACCCCATACGGTACGGCAACCCGAATACCTTTGAAGGGTCTCACCGAAATATTGACCCGCGTTGCCTTCCGGCTGCGTTCAAAGAGAACCTCTCCCACACCCTCGATACGAAAAAGATGACCGGCCATACAATCTCTGCTTATGCCTCCTCTTTTGGGTTTTGCGGAGTTGGGATCCGTTTCAATGCTGCCGCCTTGAGGTATTGAAAGACATCGGGCCCCTCTGCAGATGCTTTCTGCATTCCGCCGGCAACCTGCTGAAAAAATTCTATTTTCCCCTTGTCAAAACCGCCAATCTGTTCATCGATCAATTTCAGGGTATTGTGAATCATGCTGTAAAGAACCATGGGGCCGAACAGATCTTCCCCGCTCTCTTTTTGGGTTAAAGCACCTACAATTTTGTTGTGACGGATTCTGAAGGCTTTAGGCGCAACGCTGTAATTTAAAATTTCTGCAAAAAGATCGAGAGATTCAATGACCCCGTCCGTGTATTCTTTTCCCAAAGAAGCCAAACCCTCCTTGGCGATTTCATCGATATCAGATGCATCGAAGAAAAGATTCAGTTTGGCGATGCATTCTTTCTGAATGGTGCTGACAGACACCGCCTTTTTGCTCATGACCACATCCGTGTCTTTCAATATTTTTATAATATTATATGGATTCATCATTTCCTTTACCGTGGGGCTTTTGCGCATGGCCACGTCATAGATGGACGTATTGTAAACAGCCAGATCATTGTCGAGAACCAGAATTCTGGTTTTTTCAGCATCAACATCCTCGATATAAAGATCGAGATCGCGCTTTCTTTTATAGGTATAATCGGTCGTTTCAAGAAGACTGCGCATTATTTTCTTGTCAATCTTTCTACCGCTGTCGGGCGGGCCCATGGAAGCGATCACCTGTTCGGCCATTTTATCGATCTCTATCTTCTTCAAAAGATTTTCTTTGAAAGACATGATGCCTCCTCATGTTTAGGAAAAAAATATTGTCCTGCATCCTTTCGATATTTACCACAACCCAAGTTCGATGTAAACGATACCTCGACTATTCAGCGTTGGCGGCTTGACCCTAAGATAATATTCAGGTATATAACTTGTCTTATTGACGATTTGGATTCTCCACAAAAAATTTACACTCCTTATTTGAAAGAGGCAAACATGACTGAAAATGTTAAGATTGTATTTGAAGGAAAAACATATGAGTTCCCTGTTGTTGTCGGCAGCGAAGGGGAAAAGGGCATCGATATTTCGAATCTTCGACAGATGACGGGGTTAATTACACTCGATCCGGGATATGCCAACACCGGCAGCTGCAGCAGCGCCATCACGTTTATGGACGGTGAAAAAGGAATTTTACGATATCGCGGCATTCCGGTTGAACAGATGGCCGAGCATTCGAGTTTTATCGAAACGGCCTATCTTTTAATCAACGGCCGACTTCCCAGCAAAAAAGAGCTTAATCAAGTATCGGTTCTATTTAATGACCAGTCCCTGGTGCATGAGGACATGCAGGATTTCTATAGGAACTTTCCCAGGGCCTCTCACCCCATGGGCATCCTATCGAGCATGGTAAACGCATTAAGAAGCTTTTATCCCGAACTGCATACCATTGAAGAAGATATCAACATCCCTGTTACCCGGCTTCTCTCCAAGGTGCGTACCATGGCGGCCATGTCATACAAGATATCCAGAGGTCACAAAGTCGTTTATCCCCGTCCCGATTATAAGTACTGTGCCAATTTTCTGAACATGATGTTCGACACGCCGGTGAGGCCGTATCAAATCAATGAAACCTTGGTAAAAGCATTAGAGGTTTTCTGGATTCTGCATGCCGACCATGAGCAGAACTGTTCGACATCCACCGTGAGGCTGGTGGGCAGCGGAAGAGTCAATCTCTACGCGGCCATCTCAGCCGGCATTTCCGCCCTATGGGGCCCTTTGCATGGCGGTGCCAACCAGGCCGTTATCGAAATGCTCACCGACATTCAAAACGACGGCGGCAATTATCAGCGGGCCGTTGACAGAGCCAAAGATAAAAAAGACCCGTTTCGCCTGATGGGTTTCGGCCACAGAGTATACAAGGCCTATGACCCCCGGGCCAAAATTTTAAAAAAGATGTGCGACAACGTCCTAGAAGAACTCCACATCACCGATCCCTTGCTCGATTTCGCCAAAAAACTGGAAGAGGCGGCGCTAACGGATGATTATTTCATCGAACACAATCTTTATCCCAACGTCGACTTTTACAGCGGCATTATTCTTCGCGCCATGGGCATCCCCACCAACATGTTTACCGTTATGTTCGCAATCGGCAGGCTGCCCGGCTGGATAGCGCAATGGAAAGAAAGTCTTGACGACCCCAAATGGAAACTCGGAAGACCCCGCCAGATTTATACTGGACCCAAGGAGACCCGATATATTCCTATTGACGAACGCTAACCTTGGGGGCGCATCGATGTACAGTATCGAGATAATCGTCGGATCGACGCATTAACCCTGACTGAGCGAAAATCGAGGGTGAAGCTGCAGTCTGCAGGGGTGGCGGGAGTAATTTATGAATGCCATAGATACACAGCTCAGAAGCTTGCTGGAACATCTCGCCCTGGGTCCGGTTGTGAGGCCGGCAAATTTGTTTGAAGAGAGAAAAGCCTTTCTGCATCCGCGTTGCCCTCGCAGGGAAAAATCTCCGGTGTTCAAGTATGAAAACTCCCCGTCACAATGGAACAACTTCGAGCCGGTTTTATCTCTTGAATCCATGGATGCTCCGGATGAAATATTTGAAATCTATCAGGAAAAGCAGCACGAACTGGACATGATGCGGAATATGTTCGCTGCGGTGGGAAAGGACAGTTTTACACATTTTGCCATTGAAATGTTTGGTGCGCCAACCGCTGAAGACGCTCAGCAGTCTCGAAATGTTCTCGAGGAACTGTGGGATGTCATCCCCCCTGAAAAAAACTGCTCAACAAAGGAATTTGCAGGGTTGCTCGAGGCGCGCTTAAAAAAAATCGGTATTTCCATGAATATTAAGCGGGTCTCTTCCATGGCGACCAAGGTTTCGGTAGACAGCGTTTCTCGCACCATCCATCTTAACCGGAACGCCCTTTTTGCACCCGAAGAAGTCAGGCGCCTTTTGGTACATGAGATAGATGTTCACGCCGTACGCATTCACAATGGTTCTCAATTTCCCTGGGGCATTTTCTCCATGGGCACGGCAGGATACAGGGAAGCCGAAGAAGGACTTGCGGTTTACTTTGAACGCCAATCCGGACGCCTCTATCCCTTCCAGGAGAAAATTTACGCAGGGCGCTGTCTTGCGGTATACCTATCACTCTCAGCCGGTTTTGCAGAAGTTTTTGAAGAACTACGGATCTATTTCGATGAAGAGACAGCCTATACCCTTGTGGAGCGGGTAAAGCGAGGACTGACCGATACCTCCCGTTCAGGCGCGCTCACAAAGGAATTTCATTACTTCACCGGACCCACAAAAGTTCAGTCGTACTGTCACAAAAGAAGCAATCTTAAAATGCTTATGGGCGGAAAAATAGCTTTCAGGCACGCAAAAGTAATCGATCGATTGGTGCAAAACGGCCTTGTGGACACCTCGAAATGGGTTTTCCCAGTGGAAATGAACGATGATAAAGAATCTGTTCCAACTTAAAAATACCCTGAGTAAGTGCCAGGGGTCCTGGGCTTGGGTGGGGCAAAGGGGAATCGATGCGTTTACAGTACTCGATTTTATTCCCGTAGATGCTGGATTCTGTTGTGACTTTGGTGAGGAGTATCCCAGACTATGGGCAAGGGAGTCCCTGTTTTCTGTAGAAAAAGACCGCGGGAGCCGGGAAAACTGGGGGAA
>DATKWE010000119.1:0-2412 GCA_035529735.1 Desulfobacterales bacterium
CGCTTGAATCAACACATTTTTTGGTAAAGGTATCTGATAAAAGGGGCGGCCCGGGGGCAAATTTCATCGTTCGGTGGCAATCAGACCATAAGGTCAATCAGCCGATTATTGAAAGTATCATGTTAAGTACAAAAGGTCAGCTGGGAATTTCGTTTATTTGTCCCGGGAAAATAATATCCGAGCACAATGATTGATTGAGGGGTCGGGGTGTTTTTATTTGTTAAATTGATTGATGTAAAATAACATCATTGCCTGAAATTGCCAGAAGCAGTCCCCGGCGATTGGTGGCTTTTGCCACCCGCAACCACTTTTCTTTGGTTAATCCGCGTGCCAGGGTGGTGAGCAGGAAGGCACTTTTTAGTTTCTCGCTTCCTTTCATAAACATAAACTGGCGATGGTTGGTGAAGGCAAATAGAAGATGGCCGTTGGACAGTAAAAAATTGTAATCACCCGGATACTGGTCGATCATTTGCGAAATACCGTTTGACAGGGTATTGAAAAGCTCCTCAGGCTTTGAATTATGCCTGTGATGGTCTTCCATACGGTCCCTCAGGTATTCAAATGCTCTGGCCGAGTCGCTTATGGCATCTTCAATGGCAATGCCGCTGCTTCTGTAAGATTCAATGGCCGGTGCCTTGCCGTTATGTGCAAAAATCCAATCATGTCCACCGAATTTTAGAACAAAGGGATGGGCATGGCACTCGTCTATGAGCCCGCTGGTCCGAAAACGGAGATGGCAAATGATAATTCTGCTCTTTACGACACGGGCCAACCTTTGAAAACTGTCGTGCAATTGACCGGAGTGGAAAATCTGTTCAGCCGACTTTTCAACCAGGGCATGTTGTTTACGAAAAAAACCAATGCCCCAGCCATCCATGTTCTTTTTGGCTCGAACTGCAAAAATCGGCAGGAATTCCGGAGCCGAATAATCTTTTTTGGCAGACAAAGCAAAGAGGTCACACATTTATAGTATTTTGGATTTTAGATCTACGATTGCGGATTTAGGTTGCACATCCAGTATCCCCTGTGAATCGGGATTTTCGCTTCGCTTCAACCAGCGTAGCAACCAGTATCCAGTAACGAGAAAGCAGTAACCAGAATTAAACTTCACCAGCGTACAACACATCCGGACCGGCAATCACCAAAAGCTCACCTTGGGATTGTGGATCCGGTGTTATGGGGTGCCAATCGGTGCGACTCAGCCCTTCTTTGACGGAAGTAACCAGCAAAATATCTCCCATACTTTCGGACTCCTTTAGAACCATCAGCTGTCGGAAGTTACAAAAGGCAAAGAGAAACGATTCATTGGCCAGAAAAAAGGTGTAATTCCCGGGATAGTTATCTAAAAGCTCTTGGATAGCGATGTGCAGGGCAATGTACACACTGATATACGGGTTCTTGCGGTGCAGTAATACCAGTTGATCTCTTAAATATTCGAAAATTCTGGCCGTATAGACATCGACTTCAAACCGAGGTGTTCCAGTGGTTTGATATGCGTTAATGTTTTCAACAACTCCTACCTGGGCAAACAACCAGTCGTGATCCAGAAAGGAAAGCATGAAGGGATGAAGTTGAGCACTATGGTGCCCGCCGCTTTTGGGACAATTCACATGCGCAATGATGATCCGGCTGTCGATGACCCGGGCGAGTCTCTGGAAGCTTTCATGAACTTGTTGATCGCTAAACACCTGCTCCGCGGATTTTTCTACAAAAGCCTTATCCTCGCGAAAAAAACCGATACCCCATCCGTTCATATTTTCACTGCTCTTTTCCGCGAAGATGGGCAGATATTTCTGAGGTGTATAGTTATAGCCCGCCGAGATGGCCAATATGTCACACATGGTCGCCTCCAGTTCTTATAAGTTCTGCTCGCAACTTTATCAAAATGATGTGCCGATTTAATAGTAATAAACTCGTAAAAAGTCTTTGGTAAGCGACATTGGATATTTTTGGAAGATGAATTCGATTTATTAAATCAATTATTTTGATATTTATTAGTTAAACAATTTTATATGTTTTACTGACTGATTTACGATAGTTGGTGCTTGCTTGATACGCTCCTGATAGCCGAACTCCTTGTAAATATTATAGATGGTTGTCAGCCATTTGTTCGCTTCAGGAAAGTAATAGATATCCGGAACGTGATTCTGGCTCAACTCCATAAGGAACTGGGTGAAAATGATCCATTGGATGGCCTCATCTACATTTTGCAGCAGGGCCGAGTGATAGCGAAATTCAATGGTGGAGCGATACCAGTAGGAGTGCAGATTAAGACCGTGGTAGCGGGTCTTGTCATAGCGTGAATTCTCACCACTCTTTGGATCGTAACGGTTTTGAAGCGAATACCAGAGCTCTTTAATTCGACAATTGTTCCTGTCAAAATCACCGTCACAAACATCCAGGAAGGCTTTC
>DATKWE010000120.1:0-3113 GCA_035529735.1 Desulfobacterales bacterium
ACCTCGATTTCCATTTCAGGGTAGTTTGCATGAAAGAGGCGGTCGACACGATATCCATAGTGGTGCAGCACCTGAGACACCAGTCCTTCAAACAACTTTCCCCGGGCCTGGGCCCTGGCATGCTTCGTGCTGCCGGGTGGAAGTATTTTCAACCTTGCCATATCGGGTTATCCTCTTCGATCACACGCCTTCATTCCGATGGTAATCTGCCCGCCGATCATGGTGTACAACCGGAAATGAAGGTCCATGTTTAAGCCCGACCTTCATTTCCGGCGTTTCCTTCATAACAAAGCACCTAACAAGCCGTGTGGTTTATTTTGAATAAAAATTATTATTTTGTCAATAAGTTATGCCCGCCTGCCGGCAAAATATCCCAACCGATTTCCTAAATTCCCAAAGTCCGCCGCCCGTGGCAATGGGAAGATGAATCGAAACGGCTTCGAGTCCTCTTGGTAGGATCATTCTGGGAAAACGCATTTGATCTCGATAGAGCGGAGCGACGGCGTATTTCTCTTGGAAACCGAGTGGCTGTTCGAAGGGCTTTAGCACGCGTTAGACCGAGCCGGATGAAATTGTAATTTAAAACATCCACCGGAGTTTTTTTAACGAAATGTTCTTTATATCTATGGCACGGCTCGGGCATACGGGTGCTTAAGCACAAGTTCCAGTCGGTTGGAAAGAGATATGCGCCGTCGCGTAGCGTTCTCTCCATCCAATTCAAATGCGTTCACCCTGTGGGATCATTTTGTTCACCTTGACCATTTTATCCGAGTTTGATATCGATTCTGGAAAAAAGTTTTACTCGAAAGGAATTCTTTATGCTGATTACCGAGATACTGGCTCGAAACGCGCGTATGTATGGCCTTGAAACGGCACTCATAGAAAGAGAACCGGCTAAAAACCGGCGTCGGGAGATCACCTGGAAAGAATTTGACGATCAGGCCAATCAGGTTGCACAGGCCCTGATATCCCGGGGGATTTCAAAGGGTGACCGGGTGATCCATTTAATGACCAACTGTATCGAATGGCTGCCCATCTATTTTGGGATACTTCGAACCGGCGCATGGGCGGTTCCCCTCAATTTTCGATTTGAGGCGGAAATCATCCGACACTGCGCTGAAATCGCCGAACCCAAGGCCATGATCTTCGGTGAAGAATTTATCGAGCGCATCGACGCCATCAAGCAAAACCTGGACAGATTCATAGGAACCTATATCTTTGTGGGTCCGGAGGAAAAAAAGCCCGCTTATGCGAAATCCTATGAAAAAATCCTTGAGGCTCAACGCCCCATTGCCCCAAACGTCGCAATAAAAATTACCGATGAAGCTGCCCTGTACTTTACTTCCGGCACCACCGGCATGCCCAAGGCAACCCTATTGACCCACAGAAATCTTGAATTCGCATGCTTTGTGGAAAATCGGCATCACAACCAGACCCACGAAGACAATTTCCTGTGCATTCCGCCCCTGTATCACACCGGAGCAAAAATGCACTGGTTCGGCAATTTCATTGTCGGTGCCCGGAGTGTCATTCTTAAAGGGGTTGAACCCCGGTGGATATTGGAAGCCGTTTCCGAGGAAAAGGTGACAGTGGTCTGGCTTCTGGTCCCATGGGCACTCGATATCCTTTTTGCGATCCAGAGCGGGGAAATCAAGCTCGAAGACTACCATCTGGATCAGTGGCGCCTGATGCACATCGGTGCCCAGCCGGTGCCGCCCAGTTTGATCAAGGAATGGAAGAGAATTTTTCCCCATCACCAGTACGATACCAACTATGGCCTCACCGAGTGTACCGGACCCGGATGCGTCCATCTGGGAATGGAGAACATGCACAAGGTCGGCGCCATCGGAAAACCGGGTTTCGACTGGGAGATCAACATCGTTGACGATCGGTTGAATCCCGTTGTTCAGGGACAACCCGGCGAGTTGATTGTCAAGGGGCCCGCTGTTATGAAAGGGTATTATAGAAATCCGGATGCGACCCGAGAAGCGCTGGTCGACGGTTGGCTTCTGACCGGCGATGTGGCCCGGCAGGACCAAGACGGTTTCATCTGGCTGGTGGACCGGAAAAAAGATGTGATCATCACCGGCGGAGAAAATATATATCCGGTGGAAATCGAAGATTTTCTCCAGGGTCATCCTAAAATTCACGATGTGGCGGTCATCGGTCTTCCCAGCCTCCGGCTGGGGGAAATCGCCACAGCCGTGGTCCGGGTTAAACCGGATCAGACACTCACCAAGGACGAAATCAACGATTTTTGCAAGAAATTGCCCAGGTACAAAAGACCCCGAAGGATTATTTTCGGCCAGGTGCCCCGCAACCCCACCGGAAAGATAGAAAAGCCCAAGCTTCGAAAACAGTATGCCGGGATATCCGAAAGCTTTAAAATATAATCATCTCCCGATTAGTTGTAGTTAATTGAGGTAAAATAAGTGTGTCATCTCCAATTGAGCCGGTGTGATCCCAAAGGGTTCCAGGATTCAAGGGTTTGTTTTCTAAGGACTTTATCAGCGCCTTTAACATTCTTTCTATTTCTGCGATGTCTTTTTTTAGTGGTCCCAATTCACTTTTTTCAATTAAATCTCAATCCGCTGCTAATAATATCTGTGTTTCCAATTCGCAAATAGAACCATAAGATATGTAAAGCATCCGAATGTAATCCAAGGTTGTCTTTGACTTTTGCCAGACTTTCAACTCTTTGTAATTCTTTAGTATTTTTATCCGCCTGTTTTGTGGCGGGTCACTCGAACCCCTGGCCCAGACCGATTAACCTTACTAAATTATCAATAAACTATCATCATTATAAAGCTTAGCCTATTCTTTAAGTAATCACCGCGTCGCGACAGGGCGGGCCTTGAATCCTTGCACCCTTGATTCATCAAACCCTTGAACCCTCTGAGATAACACTTGCTCAATTGGAGATGACCCACTTATTTTACCCTAATTAACTACAACTAATCGGGAGATGATCCACTAATTTTAACAAAAATGTAATTTCTATATAGAGGATCATTAAATTTTAACGGGGGAGAAAGCACATTGAAACTATCAAACAATTTTTTATAGTCTAATTTATTGCTGTATTTATTATATAGAAATTCACTACCAGGGAT
>DATKWE010000121.1:0-3297 GCA_035529735.1 Desulfobacterales bacterium
CTTGACATGGGGACATGGCATGCGTTACGAAGAACAGCCGCACAATTTTCAACAGATTTCCGGTTACCGGATGACGGCTGATCCAGGATGTTTTCCCTGACTTTTTTTAAACGCGTTTTCTTTCCAAAATGTTACGAAAAAGACCCGGCACCATAAGCGCCTACTTGAACAAAAAGGTTATCCTGATTCTTGTTTTGCAGGCCGGTATCATTATCTCGTTTTCCGGCTATTATGCCTGGAACCAGAGTTCAGCCGAGTGCGTTCGATGCCATTCGGACCGAGAAAAACTGACGGAACTCGGCCATCCTGAATTTTACGTTACGCCGGAAATGGTCTCCGAACAGAGCAAACACACCACCGCCGAATGCAGGGATTGCCATCTGGGTAAAGGCCGCGCAACGGATAAAGACAAGGCCCATAAAGGCATGCTGAAAATGCTGGTGATCGGTGATGAGGCCGAGCTCAAACAAAGAAAAGTTTTCTATCCATACCCCTTGCAACCCACCGGTGAGGACCGATTGTTCGAATTGATTCCCAAAATGGCCACCGATGACGGGTTTCGATATCCATATGAAGTTCGGACCATCCTCTGGCATGACCGGAATCCGGAGACCTACAATTTCGATCCAAAACTGGCCCGCAAGACCTGTGCCAAATCCGGTTGTCATCCAGAGCAGTTAAAGCAATTCAACACCACGCTGATGGCCACCAATTTTCGTCAACGCACCATGAAAACATGGATGGATCCTTACGGTCCGCACAACTGCGGTCCTTCGTTTGCCGATCTCCCACCGCAAGAGATTCTGAAAGCTTCCGGGTTTGATTATCTAAATACCGAAAAAATTCGTCAAAACCTTAATGTTTCGTTCACCCGAAAGCAGGCCGAAGACAAACAGAGGATCTGCAATACCTGCCATGCCGGCTGTCTCGATTGTCACTTTACCCCCCAGGCGGATCAGCCGCACCGGTTCAGTAAAACACCCAAATCCGAAAGTTGCAGCGGATTCGGCCGCAGCAGCATGTGCCATTCGGGCTCCATGGAGAGCCGGAGAGGCGAGACGTATGTGGGTGGAGATTACGCAATCCCTTCGGGAATGGCGTCCGATGTGCATTATAAAAATAATATCCATTGCATAGACTGCCATGCTACAGGTAAGAAAGGGATGGGAGATATGCAAAGGAAGGCCGATTGCCAGGATTGCCACACCGGTATTGTCGCGGCGCACGCCAAGGGTGTCCATAAAAATCTTGATTGCGCCGCCTGCCATGTGAATGCTCTGGGGGGGTATCAGATCACCATCTGGGGTCCGGGATTTTTTGCGGATACCAAAAATCCATTCTATAAATACGGCCTTTATTACGGCATCCAAAAGCCGCCGATCCTGATGAAAGACCAGCAGGGGATTTGGATGCCGGTAAAAGTAATGCCCCATGCCGTTGGAAACATTCGGCAAGAAGTGCCGCCTTCTTCCCGAGTGAATTTCAGATGGCCGGCCGGAGAAACCAGAGACGCCTATTACATCGTGGGCACTTTTGACGGACTGCCGGAGAACAACAACCACCTGTTATGGCTGGAAATACAACAAGCCTCTCACCCCTTTGGCACGGGGCGATCGTGTGAGAGTTGCCACCGGGAACAACAGACCTCGGTATCGACCTGGGAGTTTCTTGACGGTCAGGGAACGGAAGAGACCTTCACCGGTGCATATGAAATCGTGGCAGACCAAACCGCCCTCTCCATACGTAATATGCGCAACACTTCACCGATACGCCTTTTTGAGGATTATAATCTGAGTGATTTTGCCTCCTGGATGTTTTTAAAAGATAAATGGAGAATGAAAGGAGATTTTGGTATCAAGACCGATGAAACCAAATACCGACTTTATCTGGATAAATACCGGACCGTTGTCGCAAAACTGAAAAAACTCGACCAAAATGCCGAGACCCTGGATCCGAAAACACTCCGCCGCTATCAAAATATCAAAGGGGCGGCCCTTCACAATATAGCGGATGAAACGGTTGTTTTGCGTCTGAATGCCTATTCTAACTGAAATAAATGTCAGAAATAACATCAAAAAATGATAGAAGATCTTTTTTGAAGAAGATTTGCAATCTGCTTTCTTTTATCGGTTTAGTTATGACGGTAGGCTTGTATTTACTCTTTGCCTTTCCAAAGCAAATACGGAAAAAGAAGGACCTGTATGTCTATGCCTGTGACGAGGCGGAACTGCCGGTTCAAGGGGTTCGGCAATATTATATCGATTATCCGCTGCATGGCAAAACCGTCACCAAGAAATTTTTCATCGTAAACACGGGTAAAGAATTGCTCGTCTTTTCATCGGTTTGCACACATCTGGGCTGTCTGATAAACTGGAACCGAACCGAAAACAGATTTATGTGTCCCTGCCACGGCGGACAGTACGATAACCAAGGGAATGTGGTGGCGGGGCCGCCTCCGGCACCTTTGAACCGCCTGCCCCTGAAAATTGAACGGCAGAAGGTATATATCGGTTTACGGATATGAGGAAGACCCTATGGGGAATTTTTTTGAATGGCTCGATCGTAAATTCCGAATAAAAAAGCCGCACCGCAGGTTCCTGTATCGCCACATTCCGGAAGGGGTCAATTATTTCTTTTGTTTGGGCGGAATTGCATTTGCGCTTTTTATCATGCTTTTTATCAGCGGTCTGATGCTTGCCATTTATTATGTGCCTTCGGAGACCGAAGCATTTGCCAGTATTTTACGCATCGATAATGAGGTGCGCTTCGGCGGGTTTATCCGATCATTTCACAAATGGTCAGCCAATTTATTTATTGTGGCGATTGTTCTTCATACCATCAGGGTCTTTGTTTATAAAGCCTATCGTCATCCCCGGGAGCTCAACTGGATCGCAGGATCGTTAACCCTGATTCTGGCATTCGCCTCTGGTTTCACCGGATATTTGTTACCGTGGGATCAGAAGGCGTACTGGGCCACTGAAGTCGGCACCACCATGGCGCGAACCGTACCGTTGCTGGGTCCTTATCTCTGCGATTTCCTGCGGGGCGGCGAAGACATCACCAGTGCTACCCTGATTCGATTTTATGCCATCCATGTTCTCTATATCCCGCTATTCATGTGTCTATTATTGTGGGCACATTTCCATTTGGTCAAACAGCAGGGTGTAAAAGGAGGTTTGTAGCGTGAATCGACAAAAGGACTTTTACCCCGATTACCTCATTGAAATCCTTTTGGTGATCTTTTTAATTGTCGAGCTGATCGTTACCCTCGCCCTGCTATACCCGCCGGCCATCGGC
>DATKWE010000122.1:0-12169 GCA_035529735.1 Desulfobacterales bacterium
GCCGTTGAACAGGCATGCAAGGGGATAGAGCTCGTCTTTCACGTTGCAGCCAAACCCGGTGTTTGGGGAAATTACGCTGATTATTACCGAACCAATGTCGCAGGGACTCAACATGTGATCGACGCCTGTAAAAAGCATGGCGTTTTACGGCTTGTTTACACGAGCTCCCCCAGTGTGGTCTTTGACGGCACGGACATGGAAGGGTTGGACGAATCCGTCCCTTATCCTGAAAAATTTCATGCCCACTACCCGAAAACCAAGGCAATGGCAGAACAGCTTGTCATAAAGGCCGCAGACAAAGACCTGATGACCATCACATTGAGACCCCACTTGATATGGGGCCCTAAAGACAATCACCTGGTGCCGAGGATTATTGAAAGAGCCGGACGTCTTGTGAGGGTCGGCAGCGGAAAAAACCTTGTGGACACCATCTACATAGACAACGCTGCCGAAGCCCATGTTCTGGCCGCTGACCGGCTGAAGGAGAACCCCGGACTTTCGGGGAAGGTTTATTTCATAAGCCAGGACGACCCGGTTCCTTTATGGGACATGGTCAACGATATTTTAAAAACAGCAGGGCACCCTCCGGTTAAGCGGGCAATTCCCCGAAAAATAGCATGGCTGATGGGCGCTCTGTTCGAAGTTGTCTTTAAAATGTTCAGGATCCGCGGAGAACCTCAAATGACGCGTTTTCTTGCGGACGATCTTGCAACAGCCCACTGGTTCGATATCCGTGCCGCCAAAAAAGATCTGGGGTACGCGCCAACAATATCCATAAAAGAAGGGCTCAGCCGCCTTGAACAGTGGCTTCAGAACAGATACTGAGTGCCCGATGAATTGCTTACGCTCACAATTTCAGTACGCTGCAGCTGAGACGGAATGTTATTCTGAGAAAGGCTATAGAAAGGGGTTTATCGACTATGAAACTGACCGATCTTTTACCACTTGAGAAATGGAAAGCGCTCGAGAAAGACGTCACCCGAAGATCCAACCTCGATGCGAACGTTTTCAATACGGACGGCATCCGGATAACAGATTATAAAAATTGGGCAAACAGGCTATGCCCTGCCATTAAGGCTACGGACAAGGGACAGAGTTATATCTGCGCGGTTGCCCACATGAATCTTGCAGCCCAGGCAAAGCAAACCGGAAAAAGCCTCATCGAAGAATGTGATGCAGGACTGTTAAAGATCGTTGTTCCTATTTTCGTAAACGATGAATTTCTGGGTGCATTTGGCGCCTGTGGGGTGTTGCCGGCTGAAGGCGAAGTCGACCCGTTTCTGATCAACATGACCACCGGGATTGATGAACAGGAAATTGAAAGGCTTTCAGCGGATATCGCGACAATTACATCTGACAAGGCTCAATCTATTGCCACGTACATTGAAGAAAAAATCGGCGGAATTGTCAGCGATTTTGTAAAAAGCACATGAATCTTTCCGCTGTCCTGAAAAGCGGGATTTCCGCTGTCCGCCAACACGCTACGGGGTAGTCAAGCAAACCCGAACAAAAAAAAGGCATCCCATCCTTGTTTCGATGAAATGCCTTTGATATTCTGATGTTTAGGAAACTAAGCTTTTTGGACGTTCTTGGCCGCCGGTCCCCGGTCGCTTTCTTCCACCTCAAAAGTCACCCTTTCTCCTTCAGCAAGGGTCTTAAACCCATCCATACCAATGGAAGAAAAATGTACAAAAATGTCCGTCCCGTCCTCGCGTTCGATGAATCCAAATCCCTTTTTATCACTAAACCACTTCACAATCCCCTCTGCCATAGTTCTGACCTCCTTCTAAATACTTTCAATGTTAGACCTGAGCTTCAGGTCGTCACGCTGGCAAAGGTGAAAGTTCCTTCAGAGCGAAATCGACCCGTAAAAAACCGCATGGCCCCCAACTAAAAAAACGATCAGTTTTTCTCATCTCAAACGACAAAGCAAATGTCAAGGCAAAATAGTTTTTGGAACGATTTTTGGATAGGACTCTTTTCAAAACCGGAGGATCTGATGGTAACACTGTTTTTCGGGGCGTTCATGGGGTTGGCGCCGCTCAGGAATCAAACCGTACGTGTTCAGGGGGTGTGCTTTCCTGTGTAACGATACCTGCCCGCTCGTGCCTCGCATGGCAGGCGGGTTGGCGGAGTGGCTTCGTTATTTCAATGACTTAGCAGTGGGGGAGACCACGGCTCCCGCATGTTCTTCGCGGGAGAACGCGGAGGGGGCAGGAATGCCACCGCTGCTAAGTCATTGAAATAACCAGACACGTAGACGTCAAAGTGAAGCGGGGGAGCGCACCCCCTGAACACGTACATCAAACCTTTGCATCGGATTTTTCTTCCGGATCATATTCCAGTTGAAGGGGAATATGATCGGTTTTATCGTACGCCAACTGCATGCGGTATTTTTTGATTTCCGTCTGACTGTCTATGGTTTTTTTGGCCAGAAGATACCTTAAATATATCATCCATATGATCAGACCCAAAAAAATGACGGCAACAGATAAGAAGATCCACTTGTATCGGGTCACCGTTTCGGTGCCCACTCGACCCAGATAGACGATTAAATCGGGGATGACCCAGTATAAAAATACCGTCAGGAATACCAGAAAGCCGATGGCAAAGATGTTAAATCTGCTGATGGCCACAATGATCTTTTCAAACCGGTATTCGTATTCTTTTTCTTTTAAATCAGGATCATGGGGGATTTTTTCTTCATTATAAAAAAGAGACTGATATGTGCGGACAAAAAATGCAAACAGAAGCATTGCACCGACCGGTATGCCCACAGCAGCAACAAACCAGGCTCTGAAAGGAAACGGACGATCCTTGGTTACCAGTTTGACCTGATACTGTTCGAATGGACCAAATGTTTTTTCAAAATAATATTTATTGAACTCGCTGAGATTTTGACCGTCTGTTTCATGTACCACGTTCCCCTTGGCATCGAACACTTGCAGCCACGATTTCCGGCCGGATTTCATTGCCGCAACCGCAAAAATTTCGAGCTCAATTAAAAAAAGAACCACTAAAATGATGATAAAAAGCATCCTGTTTTCTCTCAGGAGAGCCATTGTGTTCTTTTGTTTTGACATCTTATTTTCCCTGTGAGGCCATAAAGCTTCCGCTCAATTAGGGTTAGAGTGTATGGGTCGTAATTGTTTGAGCGGTCGGGGAGTTTTTATTATTAGGTTTTATTGATCAGCCTCTGGCTCGGAGAGCCTACGCCTCGGAGAGCGGAATGGACGATCTTTCTTAAAAAGCGTGTACTGTTTGAGTGTATTCGGAATTGATAGAAAGAACAGACCCATGCCGAAATACTGTCATTGTATGAGACTGCCTGTCGCGAAACGAATTTATTGTTTTTTATATGGGAATCCGTGTTTTCTTTAAAAGGATAATTTCCGTATTTTGGGCGTTATATGCGCCGGTAAAAAAGACGTGGCGATACCGTCGAAACTATTCTTTGGGATGACACTCATTGCAACTGGTCGGACCGGTTTTGGGCAGCTCTTTTTTAGCGGCCAGGTACACGCTTTCCAGTCTTTTTCTTTGGACTTTGATTTCTTTGTGACACCCGATACAGTTTTGATGATAGGCATATTTGTAATACTTTATGCCCTCTTCCGTATAAACCAGATATTTTGTCGGGCGTTTTGGCGCTTTAAGGAGATCATGACAGTCTGATGTTGTACAGTTGGCGATTTTGGCATTTGCTTCCCACTTGTGATGACATCTTCGGCAATCAAAAATAAGATGTTTGGCATGATTGAATTCAACCGAAGATTTCTTTTGCTCGACCGAGGGATCTGGTTTCAGATCAATAACACCCATGGGGACACACATATCCTCAAGGGCCGCTTTAGGTTCGCTTTTATCTTGTCCGGCTACGTTCAGCACCAATCCAAAAACGAAAACCATCACCAAACACAGTATCCCCATTTGTATTCTGTACATCCTCTTCCTCCTCGTGAATAAACAATAAATTGAATTAGTATATTTTATTGATGATTTCCATGCCCCCTAGAGCGTTTTTCGCTTATTGGGGGGTATATTCTTTGAAAAAGCGGATTACATTGAATTAAAAAAGTACTTATGCTAAATAAATGAGAAAATTTCAATGAAAAAATGGCAATATGGATTTTTTTTTTAGATTATATGATTACCCCCCAAAGAACCCGTTGCCAGCCGACATCAAACCCCACCCTATTGAAAGGAAAAGATTTATGAAATATTCATTGGCACAGCAAGGGCGAATTTTTGTGATACGTCTCGAAGATGGCGATATTGTCCACGAAGAAATTGAAAAACTTGCGCGGGAACAGTCCATAAAAGCCGCGGCCTTGATTATTATTGGCGGTGCTGCAGAAAATAGCACGCTGATTGTGGGCCCGGACCAGGGAATCGAAACGCCGATCAATCCAATGGAGCACATCCTTGATAATGTGCACGAAATCGCCGGAACCGGGACATTGTTTCCGGATGACGAAGGCAACCCTTCCCTTCATATGCATATTGCCTGCGGCAGAAACGCATCGACCGTGACCGGTTGCATCAGAAACGGTGTAAAGGTCTGGCATATCATGGAAGCGATACTTTTTGAACTCATCGACACAACCGGGGTTCGGATTCTCGATTCTCAATTGGGGTTCAAACTGCTTGCGCCCTAAGTTGAAGCCCCCTCCATCCCCTTGAAGCGAGACCGGGAACCTCCGACGGCATAGAATGCATTGTGATTCCATATGGTTAACATCTGACACCGGCCAACGTGACCGTGGTTTTAACCTTGACACTCATGGGCCGTTCCCATATGTTCCCGTAGATCATCAACCGTTTAACCTTTTTTCCAGGAAGGATAGTTTGCAATGCAGATAACATTTTACGGGGCCGTACGGGAAGTTACCGGTTCTATGCACCTTTTGGAAACCGGGAAAGACCGCATACTGATGGACTGCGGATTGTTCCAGGGACACCGGAAAGAGACCGACCAAAAAAACAGAACCCTCCCCTTTGACGCCCAGACCATCACCAATGTGGTACTTTCACACGCGCACATCGACCATTCCGGCCGCATCCCTTTGCTGACGAAAAACAATTTTCCCGGTCGAATCGTCTGTACCCGGGCCACCAGAGATGCCTGTAAATATCTCTTATTGGATTCAGCGCACATACAGGAATCCGACGCAGATTACCTGAATTACAAAGCCGTTCGATCCTTTTTAGCGGAAATGAAAACTTCCGGGTCAAAAAAGAACATTTCAAAAAGAGATCTGAACGACATTAAAAAGCAACTGAAAAAGGGCGGGCATCAAATCGACACTGAAAAAATTGACGAACTTATCCGGAAATACCCTATCGAAGCGGTTGTCCCGCTCTACAGCACGGAAGATGCGGAAGATGCCCTCGAGTCTTTTGAAGGATACCCCTACCGCGGCACAGCGACCATCGGAAAAGATGCAACCTGCACGTTTTACGAAGCCGGTCATATTTTGGGATCGGCTCTATCCATGATCAAGGTCCGAAATAACGGCCGGTGGTACACCGTTTGTTACACCGGCGACATCGGCAGATTCAACAAACCGATCATTAAGGACCCTGCGCTTCATTTCGAGGCAACCGACCAAGACATCGATTTTATGATCATGGAAAGTACGTATGGCAACCGCTTTCATGAACCGATCAAGGATCTGAAACAAGGATTAAAAAAAATTCTCAACGAAGCAATTGAACGGGGCGGTTCGATCATTATTCCTGCGTTTGCCTATGGCCGCACCCAGGAACTGTTATACGTACTTCATGAACTGTATAACGACAAGGAGGTCCCTCCAATTCCGGTATTTGTGGACAGCCCTCTGGCGACCAACATTACCCGGGTTTTTGCTGAACACCCTGAAGTGTATGACCTCGAAACCCATGAAACATTTTTACAAAAAGGGCACAACCCGTTCTATTTTGACCAGGTTCATTTTGTCGGTTCGGTGGAAGAATCGATGGCCCTCAACCGGGAAGAAAAACCCCATATTGTCATTTCGGCATCGGGCATGTGTGAAGCCGGCCGTGTCCTTCATCACCTGCGTCATAAAATCCACAACCGCCGTCATACCATCCTCATCGTCGGCTATATGGCACAAAATACCCTGGGGCGTCGGATTCTCGAACAGGGCCTGGCCTATGAGGAAGCCGGCCGAAAGGGACCACCGCCGATGCTGAAATTTCTAAATAAAATTTATCCGTTGAAAGCCCGGGTCAGGCAACTGGGGGGATTCAGTGCACATGGCGATAGAGACGAAATGGTCCGTTTTCTTAAGACATCAAACTTGCGTGTTAAAAAAATTGCCGTTGTCCACGGCGAAGAAGACCAGTCGATTGCATTTGCACAGCATTTGCAAAATGAAGGCTTTTCGGCATTTGTCCCCAACCCCGGTGAAACGGTTCGGATAGACTAAAGCGTGATCGACCCTACGCCCCAAAATCAGGAACTTTCTCTTTCTGCAGGCATTTTTTCGGTATGTCTGTGCATCCTTTTCGGTGCGAATGCCGTTGCGATAAAAATCAGTCTTTCAGGTTTAGGGGTTTTTACCACCGCCGGCCTCCGTTTTAGTCTCGCCTCCGTAGCAATTTTTTTATGGGCCCTGATGACCGGGAGATCTTTTAATATCAGAGCGGGCCAGTTTCAGAAATTGCTGATTATCTCCATGCTGTTTACCGTGCAGCTGTCACTTTTTTATCTTGGACTCAGCAAAAGCAACGCTTCCCGAGGGACCTTGCTGGTCAATTTTCAACCCTTTATTACACTGTTTCTGGCACATTATTTCATTCCCGGAGATCAGATTACCCGAAGGAAAATCTTTGGCATCCTGCTGGGTTTCACCGGGGTGGCCTTCGTGTTTTTAGAAAAAAAGGGGATCACAACCGATTTTAAAGCCGGGGATCTCATGATTCTTTTGGCAGCTTTTCTCTGGTCATGCAGCGCGGTTTATACCAAACGGGTCATACACGCTTTTAAGCCGTTTCACATTGTACTTTACCCCATGATATTTTCGGTCCCTTTCTTTTTTCTCGAGGGGTTTCTTTGGGACCCGATGATGATCGCCCATGTTGACGCAAATGTTTTGTGCGCGCTGTTGTACCAGGGGCTCGTGACAGCTTCTTTCTGTTTCGTCGCCTGGATGACTTTGCTCCAAAAGTACGGAGCGGTAGCGCTTCATTCTTTTATTTTCATCATGCCGGTTTCGGGTGTCGTCCTGGGAGGTCTGATGCTGGGAGAACCCATAACCGCCAATATTCTTATTGCCTTGCTGTTGATTGTGTCAGGCATACTGTTGATTCACTTCAAGCAAAAAAAGACGGTGCCGTTGTTTCCCATCGGAAGGAACTTATAACCCGAACGTTTCATGAAAAACATCAAAAAAAAATTAAAACAACTTGCGCGCAGCGAGACGGCAGAGATCCTGAAAAAATTTTTCAAGACCGGCCCCGGTGAATATGGTGAGGGCGATATTTTCATCGGTGTCAGAGTTCCCGACCTCAGGAAACTGGCCAAAGAGTTTCAAGATATAACCACCTCGGAAGTCAGGGCGTTACTCGCGTCTTCAATCCATGAGGAAAGGCTTCTTGCACTGCTGATTCTGGTTCGCAACTATGCAAGTGGCGATGAAATCACAAAAAAGAAAATATACGCGCTATACCTTGAAAACACGCCATTCATAAACAGTTGGGATCTGGTCGACGGGTCCGCGCATCATATTGTGGGCGCCTTCCTCATGGGCAAAAACAAGGCTTCCCTTTACAGACTCGCAAAATCTGAAAATTTGTGGGAGCGGCGGATTGCGATCATATCGACGTTTCATTTTATCAAGCACGATCAATACCAAGAGACCTTGAAAATTGCTAAAATCCTGCTGACGGACCCGGAGGACTTGATTCATAAGGCCGTGGGGTGGATGCTCCGGGAGATCGGGAAAAGGGATAGGGTCACCGAGGAGACATTTCTGAAAAAACATTATATGAAAATGCCCCGAACCATGTTGCGGTATGCCATTGAAAAATTTCCCGAGCCAAAAAGACAAAGATATTTAAAAGGAAACATCTGATAAACGCTTAAACCCAAAAAATGAGCGCAAACAAAATCGAGAAAATTGGTTGATATCTAGCGCTTAAGAATGTATAAATTAAAAATAAAAGTAAGATATTCGCCCTTTGAGAAATAATTTATAAACCTAAAAAACCTGTGACAACTTTCAGCGTTAAAGGACTTAATATGTAAAAAGGAGGATGCTATGCCGACATACGAATTCATTTGTGAAAAATGTAAGAAGCCCTTTACACTGATTATGAAAATTTCGGAATATGAAAAGAAAAAGTTTCAATGTCCGAAATGCAAAAGCCGTAAAGTTAAACAGCAGATCACTTCTTTTCAAACGATTACCTCCAGCAAGAGTTAACGCGAAAAAATCAAGCTTCACAACACCGGTTAAGCGCACAACACGCCATAGGATGAGGTTGCGCAAAAGTTTGGATGTGAAACCTGAGTCATAACATGGATTAAATCCCTTCACCTTCGGGCGCGTGAGACGTCCGATCAACAGTAAAACGCGAAGTTTCAATTCAATCGATGTTTTAGGTAGGTAAAACGTTTTTGGGTTTTATCGTTATTGACGCCCATGGCAAGGGCTTTCCGGGTGCCGACCATTACCACCAAATTTCGACCTCTTGTTACGGCCGTATAGATCAGGTTTCGCTGCAGAAGGACATAATGCTGGGTTAGCACAGGGATCACCACGGCCGGATATTCCGAGCCCTGTGACTTGTGCACGGAGATGGCATAGGCCAGGACCAATTCATCCAGATCGGAAAACTGGTAAATAACATCCCGTCCGTCAAACGTTACCGTAATTTCATAATCATCCTGTCGCATGTCGGCAATCCTGCCGATGTCGCCGTTGAACACCTCTTTGTCATAATTGTTTCTGATCTGCATGACTTTATCGTTGACCTTAAAATTCCGATTTCCCCGTGTGATCGTCTCCTGAGAAGGGTTAAGGCTTTCTTGGAGGGCCATATTGAGGTTCTCGGATCCTACGACACCCTTGTGCATGGGTGTCAACACCTGAATGTCGTCCACCGGATCCAAATCGAAACGTCTGGGGATGCGTGTCTTTGTCAGTTCCAGTATTATCTCCAGAACCTTTTCAGGATCTTCCTGCTGGATGAAATAAAAATCATTGCCCGGCTCATGGGTTTCAAATGTGGGAAGAATTCCCCTGTTGATGTTATGGGCATTGACAACGATCCGGCTTTCCTGGGCCTGGCGGAAGATTTCGGTCAGTTCCACCACCGGAATCGTGCCGGAGGCGATAATATCATTGAGGACATTCCCGGCCCCAACCGATGGCAGTTGGTTGACATCGCCCACGAGGACAACCGTGGCAAAGGTTGGAATCGCTTTTAGCAAATGGTGCATCAGGATGGTATCGATCATGGAGACTTCGTCCAGGATGATCAGATCGCAGTTGAGGGGTTTTTCCTCGTTTTTTTGAAACCCCCCTTGGGTAAAACTATATTCCAACAGACGATGGATGGTCTTGGCTTCATGACCCGAGGTTTCACTCATCCGTTTTGCGGCTCTCCCCGTAGGCGCCGCCAGCAGCGTCCGCACGCCGAGCTTGGAAAAAATTTTTAATACTGCATTGATAATTGTGGTTTTTCCGGTGCCCGGTCCGCCGGTAATGACTATAATCTTGTTTTCCAGCGCGCATTGTATCGCCTTGGCCTGATTTTCTGCCAGGGTAATGTCGAGTTGTCCCTGGACCCAACGGAGTGCGTTTTCGCCGGTGAGGTTCCGGATGGATTTTGGAGCGGTTGACAGCGTCTTTAATCGCTGGGCGATGCTGGTTTCACAGAGATGAAACCTGGCCAGATACACGCCTTTGTTGTTGGCCTTAAATTCGTCGATCCTTTCATTGATATCTTCAATAATTATCCTTTTATTCATGGCAAGGCTGCCGAGGGCATCCACCACAACATCCTTTTCAACACCGAGAATTTCCCGGCTCTTTTTCACCAGAGATTCATACGGGTAAAAAACATGGCCCTCGTCGGAAAGGTGGTCGAGAACATAAATTATACCGGCTTCAACCCGTAAGGGTGAAGTTTTTGGGACCCCGAGCTTTTCGGCAATACCATCGGCAATCACAAACCCGATTCCAAAAATATCCCCTGCCAGGCGGTAGGGGTTTTCTTTTACCACGGCAACGGATCGATTCCCATACTGCTTAAATATTTTTGTGGCATATCCGGAACTGACCCCGTAGGACTGCAAAAACAGCATGACATTGCGAATCTCTTTTTGTTCATCCCATGCCTGTTGAATCATGGTGATGCGTTTCTCGCCGATACCTTCGACCAGGGTCAGTTTTTCGATGTCGTTTCCGATGACATCCAGGGTTTTTTCTCCGAATTTTTTGACAATTCGGCCGGCCATTTTGGGGCCAAGCCCTTTGATAAGACCGGATCCCAGATATCTTTCAATCCCAAAAACGGTTGCCGGAACCGTTGTTTCGTATTCCATCACCTTAAACTGCTCACCGAACTTGGGATGATGGACCCATTCACCTTTCAAGTTCAGCGTTTCGCCGGGGGCCGGTGACATCAAATACCCCACTACGGTGACCAAATCCTGCCGCCCGCAAACCTTAACCCTGGCAATGGTATAACCGTTTTCCTCGTTGGTGTAAGTAATTCTCTCAATTTGTCCCGAAAGCTCTGACAGCATCATATTCCCTTTTTACACCCAGTCCGGCAATTTTATTTCGGATGTCAAAGCACGGCTGGGGATGAAACATTTGATGTCGATGACCGGAGAACCGTCGAGGGCATCGATCTTTTCGATAAAAATGGTGGTATCCTTTATGGACAGTATTTTACAAATGGATATCGCAATCAGATTGGGCCTCAATGGAGAATGGGTCGCAAATACGCCCCTCAGCGGGTTGTTTTTATCTTTCCTCGGATGAACCTGAAGGGTGTTTCTTTTTTCAGGGGTATCGTTTTCATGAAACCAGTAACAGACGGTGATGTGGGAAAAATCATCCAATCCCAGCAGCGCGTCGCCATATGTTTCAAAAATTTCAATCCGGACATCCCCATTCTCTTTTCTGATGACGCCCACCGGGAAAATATCAAACCGATCGTTCATTTTCTTTCTCCTTTTCACAATTAATTTTCTCAGGTCGTTGGGAATTTTTCAAGATATATCATCCGAGGAATTAGAATCAAGGATTGATCTTTTTTCTCGTTGCTGATAAATGTGTCGAGTCTTTTCGCTGAATGGAAAGATTATTTTTTGCAGACCTTTATACCATAAGGATGATGACATGAAATTCTTTATCGCAGAGCAAAACATTGGGGGCGGTGCCACCAAGGAGCAGGCTGAAAAATTGATCGAGTTGCTGAAAAAAAAAGGCTGGGATGTGGAATACGGAATTAAAAGAAATGTGGCCACCGACGTTTCTGAATTTGGGCAAGAGGATGGAATTCAAGACGCCTTTTCAAATGATTTTATGCTTTGTTTGTCCGAAATCGAAGGAATAGATTGATACCTTTGCAAAACGCCCCTTTTTGCCCAATTTCTGTGTCAGTCTCAACATTTTGCACGAAGTGAAGCTTTAGCTTTATCCTCGAAATACTCCAAGTATTCCTGTGGTTAAAATTTTCGCCTTCCTTGAACTTAAACAAAAATGAACATTTTTCAAAGGTATCAGAGTAAAACACGCCATCAGTCGTGTTCAGCTCGACTTAAAAACTTGCCCACCAGCATAGCAACCAGCATCGTCAAATAAAGCTGGCCCATAACGGCAATGAGGATGGTAACAGATTTGGCCAAAGATGAAACCGGTGTGATATCCCCATATCCGAGGGTTGTCATCGTAACAAAGCTGAAGTAAAGATAATCGTGAAATCCCTGGGAAGTGCTCCCCGCAAAATTAATCGCTCCACCGCCTATTTGTAAAAAATAATCCTGCAGTATTGCTACCATGGCCAGCAGAACAGCTCCCAATATACCGATAAGCAGATAGCAGTTGATCGAATTGATTAAAATGGTAACCGTGACATTTTTATGTCTGGCCACATGCCGGATCATGAACACGGTAATGAACACGTTAAAACAAAAAAATGAAAA
>DATKWE010000123.1:0-11535 GCA_035529735.1 Desulfobacterales bacterium
CTTGCCGCGAATATGGAATAATGGAATACTGGAAGGTTGTTTTTAAAAAGGATACAATCCATTTTTAATTTTATAGACAACACAAATTTTACAGTTAACATAACATTACATTATCCTGGAACCCATTATTCCAATATTCCAGCATTCCATCATTCCAATTGGGGAGAAGCCCCAAACTCGAGGACAAAGAATTGACCGACCCAACACCAACAATGCCGACCAATTACCCGACCGCAAAAGGCTTTTGCCTCACCTCGGCGTTCTGGATGGTTGTCGCCACCTCCATGGGACTCCTCGGCGCCACAGAACTCATCGCACCCGATCTGACCGAAAACATCGGCTGGCTCGTATTCGGTCGGATTCGGCCCATCCATGTCAATCTGGTGCTTTTCGGATTTGTGACGCCCGGGTTGCTTGCCGCCGCTTTTTATTATGTGCCGAGATTGCTTCGGACCGAACTCTACAGCGAAAAACTGGGCGTGATCACCGTTTTGGCGTGGAATTTTACCATGGTCTTCGTCGTGGTCAGCCTGTCCCTGGGATACACGCAAGGAAGAGAGTATGCTGAAATGATCTGGCCCATCGACATGTTGATCGTTGGAGCGTTTTCCCTGGTCTTTGTCAATCTGATCATGACCGTTGCCCGGCGCAAAGAACCGATCCTTTACGTTTCGGTCTGGTATGTCTGCGCCGGTATTGTTCTGACCGCTGTTACGTTCTGCCTTGGAAACGTCATCTGGCGGCCCAACAGCGGATCTCTGGTCGGCATCCCGGATGCAATTCTTCTCTGGTTCTATGGCCATAATGTTTTCGGTCTGCTGTTGACCCCTTTATCCGCCGGGGTGGCATACTATGTGATTCCGAGGGCCTGCCGGGCGCCGCTATACAGCCACACCCTCTCGCTGTTCGGTTTCTGGTCGCTGCTGGTGGTCTATACCCATATCGGAACCCACCATCTGCTTCAGGTGCCGGTGCCCACCTGGCTCAAAGTCATTTCTATTGTGGACAGCGTAGCCATGGTCATACCGGTCATGGCCTTTCTGATTAACATCTGGTACACGGCCAAAGGAAAGCTCGGGGAAATTCACGCCGACATCGGCGCCAAATTTGTCTTTACCGGCACCATCATGTATTTCTTTGTGAGCATTCAAGGTTCCATGATGGCGCTTCCGGATGTGCAGCGGGTAACGCATTTTAACAACTGGGTCGTCGCCCATGCCCATGTCGGTGTTTTAGGGTTTGCCGGAATGATCGCGCTCGGCGGAATTTACTATATTCTGCCCCGAATCACGGGAAAACCGCTCTACAGCAAATTTCTGGCGGATTTTCAGTATTGGCTGGTCCTCATCGGCGTCATCGGTTTTACCGTGGTGCTGACCATTGTGGGGCTGATTCAAGGCAATGCCTGGCTCAACGGCGAAACCGTTTACCGGATTCTCCCGGAAATGCACGTATACTATATTACCCGGGCTTCTCTGGGGCTCATGATTTTCAGTTCGGCAATTATCGGATTGTACAACATCGTTAGATCCATATTTTTCAACTCCGGAGAAATCTCATGAATATGACACCAAGGACAGTTGTAGTCGGCAGCCTCCTGATTTTGGGTGTCATTGTGTTTATGGTGGTGTTCATGCCTTACGCCACCCGTATCCAAGCGCCCTCGGATATCTTTCGTTCACGGACCACCCAAGAAGCCGACGGCAGGTCCATCTATATCGCCAACGGTTGTGTCTACTGCCACAGTCAGTCCATCCGTTCCATAGACTGGGGATTGGGCGCGGAACGGATCGCCCAGGCCGGTGATTATATTCAAGACAAACCGATTTTATTGGGCTCGGAACGCACCGGTCCGGATCTTTCCCAGGAAGGCGGGGAGCATCCGGATGACTGGCATCTGGCCCATTTTATCAACCCCAGATATACGCGGCCCCTGTCCATTATGCCGGCGTTTGCCTTTCTCGGCACGGAAGATATTAAGAAGTTAACGACCTACGCCCAAAGCCTTGGCCTCAAAAATTCGGACCGGCGGGTTGAAAGACAACAATTCTGGAAAAAAGAAGCAATCAAAGCCTATGAAAGCGGTCCGACAGCCAATGTGAAATGGCTGCACGACAACGTACCCGAAGGTTGGCGAAACGTCCCCAACCCGTATCCGACCACCGAAGCCGGACTGGCCAGAGGCCATAAAATTTATCAGGATTTTTGCCTCGGATGCCA
Source organism: Desulfobacterales bacterium (assembly GCA_035529735.1). Classification (GTDB taxonomy): domain Bacteria; phylum Desulfobacterota; class Desulfobacteria; order Desulfobacterales; family UBA11574; genus JAAXQD01. The sequence continues at coordinate 2,221 of DATKWE010000123.1, forward strand.
CAGTCCCATCGGTGACGGCATGGGGCCGGCCCAGCCGTATGTGTATCCACCGCCCTTGAATTTTACCATTTTGAAGGGCAGAGGAATTTCCGGAGGAATTCTATATTACCAGATTATGAACGGCATCACCGGCACGGCCATGCCCTATTTCAAACGCGAACTGGAGTCGGAAAAAATCTGGGACGTGGGCAATTATGTGGCGGTCAACTTCATCAATCAGACCGATGCCGATACCGAACCCAAGGGGATCGATGCGGCGTATGAACCATGATAGAAAATAACAAATTTCAAAATCCAAATGACAAGTGAAATCCAAAATACCAATGAAAAAAAGGTGTACGATCTGGAAGAAAGAACTGCTCTGCTTGGAGAAGGAATAATCGACTTTGCAAAAACACTGCCTCATGACCGGATAAGCAATGAACTCGTTAAGCAATTCATTCGATCCGGTACGAGTATTGGGGCCAACTATATGGAAGCCGATGGAGCAGAATCAAAAAAAGATTTCAGACACAAAATAGCGCTCTGCAAAAAAGAAGCAAAAGAAACTAAACATTGGATAAGAATGATCGCCAAGGCGAATCCGAATAGAAAAAAAGAATGCAAAAAAATTTGGCAAGAGGCACAGGAACTAACATTGATTTTCTCTACGATACTTAATACTTCCCGAAAAGGAAAGTGAATTTTAATTTCTTGGACATTTAGATTTGATTTGAACTTTGATCTTTTTAATTTGACATTCAAAAATGTATTTTCCATATTTCATAACATACATGGCATTGGGCTTTGCCATCAGCCTGGCGGTCTTTTTCTGGGCCCTGAAAAACGGCCAGTTTAAAGATCAAAAGCGGGCACGGTTTCTGCCCTTGGAAGATGAGCACGAACCATCTGCTGCAAAGATCTCGACCTTTCATCGGTATGAGGCGTATGTCCTTGTGCTGCTGGCACTGGCAGGCCTGGCCGCCAGCGGGGCGGTGCTGATCTTTGCACTTTTGAACGCAAACATTTAAAAGGAAATCATCTCCCAAAGAGTTGGTCGATTGATAAGGGGCCAAGGATCCAAGGATTCAAGGGTTCTAGTGAGAAAGCTTTAAAAACAAATAAATAAAGATAATACCTTGATCCTTGGAGGCACTTTCTTATAAGAACATATTTTTGAAAAGAACAAGGAATAAGGGCAGAAAAAACTCCAATGTTAACGTCATCTGAATCAAAGCGTTTACAATCACTTGACCCCTTGATTCCTTGAGTCCTTTTCTCCAACAAAGTTGGAAAAGAACCTTAAAAGGAAACCCCATGAGACATTTTAACCTGCTAAACTTCCAACATATCGTGCTGTATGTGTTTCCGACCCTGATTTTTATGGTGGTATTCGGGTTGGCGCTGGCCTTCAGCCACCTTCGAAGCGAAGATGCCGAAGCGCGAAAACGGAAAATCATTTACCGCTTCCCCGAAGGGATCGAAGACAGAGACGCCCCTTTTCCCCTGGCCATGATGCTGATCATCGCCGGGGCCATCGCCTGGGTTTTCTTTTATGTTTTGGGTACCGGCCTGTTGGGAGTAAAAATATAAAATGACACATTCAACCGGAAAAGAGTCCACTTTTGTCACCTGGGTCATCATTACGCTGCTTTTGGCATGGATACTGGGAAAAGGGTTTTTTTCGTTTTTTGTCGTTGGAGATATGGGCCAACCCACCTGGAACTACCGCCCGGTCAAGGATGTCCCCGGAGAATCACCCTACGCACTCTACCAGGTGCTCCCCTACCCTCAGCACGTGAAAGGCGCCAAGGGGGAATAGATGAAGCGAATCTCGATTCTAATTTTGCTGGCGGCCGTTGTGCTCACAACGGTCTATACCGCATTAACGCTGTATGATGAAAACCTCCAGGTCGGCCGCATGTGGGAAACCCCTGCGGTTCGGCCCTACGAAAAACCCATGCTGATTATGGAAAAATCGGTGATACCCGTTCACGGTGGAGAAGCCGTTTTTAAAAACGTTAACGGAGAGGATTTAATATCGCCGTTTGAAAACAATAACCCCCAAGTCATTGAATCGGGAAAATTTTTATATTTTACTTACTGTGCCCAGTGCCATGGAAAGTACAATGACGGCAACGGCACGGTGGGTCAGAGTTTTCATCCCCTGCCCGGAGATCTGCAGAGTGCCCGTGTCCAGTCCCTGCATCAAGGCACCCTCTTTAAAGAAATCAGTTACGGAATCCCCCAAGGTAGGCAGCCGGCCCTTGCCACCACCATTGCGGTGAACGATCGCTGGCGGATCATTGCCTATATAAAATCTCTGGGACCCCGCGAGTGAAATGAATCCTTCCGCTGTTTCCTGCGACCTTTGCGGCCTCTCCTTAAGACACGGCACCATTAAATGGCCTTCAGAGCACAAAGAATTTTCCTTCTGCTGTGCCGGTTGCCGACAGGTGTTCATCATGCTCATGGAAGCTTCCGATGCTCCGGACCCGCTGCAGTTTAAACAGACCCCGCTGTTCAAAACGTGCCTGGAAATGGGAATTATCCCGGTTTCGGAATCGGATCTGGAGACCCGCCTGGCCCAAGGCCCTTCGGAACCGCCCCTTTCTTTGGGGCAAACAGGTGCTGAATCTGCAACAGACAAAGGGAGCGAATCCGCATCCAACACCCTTGGCATTCACCTGAAAGTCAACGATATGTGGTGTCCGGCCTGCGCCTGGGTGATCGAACACGCCCTCGGCAAACAATCCGGTATCGTGCATGCGGGGTGCAATTTTTCAACGGACACGGTCCGATGTGAATACAATCCGATTCTGACGTCCCCGGAACGCATTATCCGGACCATCGACCGACTGGGATATCGGGCGGCGGAACCTGAAGAAGATACCCTGGCGGTCGAGACCAAAAAGGATTTCATCCGTTTTGCCATCTCTGCATTTCTCACCGCCAACGTGATGATGCTCTCCTTTTCCCTCTACTCCGGGTTTTTCATTCAGCTAACCCCGGACACCGTCCATAAACTCTCCTGGCCGATTTTTATACTCGCCAGCATTGTCCTGTTTTACGGCGGCCCCAAAATATTTCGAAAAGCCTGGGCCGGATTTATCTCCGCTGCCTTCGGCATGGAAACGCTGATCGCCATCGGCGCTTTTACCGCCTACGTCTACAGTACGGTGAATCTTCTTTCCGGAAGCATTCATCTCTATTATGATACCGCTGCCATGCTGATTACCCTGACCTTGCTTGGCAAAACCATCGAAAAAAAAGCCAAAGATTCGGTCCAGAAAGACCTTTCAAATTTTTTCTCCCTTCGGCCCACAAAGGTCAAAATATGCAGCGATGAATTTCCACGCGGCCGTTATGCTGCTGTGGAAGCCCTCGGATGCGGAGACGTTTTTATGGTTGAAGAAAACGAAATTATCCCTGCAGACGGGCGGATACTTGACGGTTCGGGCATGGTGGATGAATCTTCTCTCACCGGTGAAGCCCTGCCCGTAAAAATCAAAGCCGGGAACCGAATCCGGAGCGGAACCCGGGTCTTGCAGGGGACCTTCAAGGCCACGGCCGAAGGCATCGGCGATGCGTCGACCCTGGGACAGATGATCGACATTATGGAAAAAGCTCTGGGAAAAAAGACTCCCCTTGAAGCGAAAACCGATCGTATCCTCCGCTGGTTCGTGCCCCTGGTCGTGCTGCTTTCCATAGGAACCGGATGGGTCTGTCTTTTGTCGGGTCTGTCCGTTGAAACAGCCATGATCCGGTCTGTTACCGTCATGGTCATTTCGTGTCCGTGCGCCCTGGGCATTGCCATACCCATCACACGCGTCGCGGGGATCTCTCTGGCAGGACATGCCGGGATTTTAGTCCGGAATTTTTCGGCCTTTGAACAGGCGGAAAGAACCGATACCATTGTCTTCGACAAAACCGGAACCCTCACCGAAGGTAAATGGATCATACGGGATATCGTTGTTATGAAATCCTTTGTTGAAAAGCAGATCCTCTCCATGGCAGCCGCGCTCGAAGAAACGTCCGATCATTATATCGCCGGCGAAATCAGAAGAAAAGCGCGAGAAACCATGGCATTGGCGGCGCCCGTCGAAGACATACAGCGTTTTGAAAACGGTATGTACGGAAGACTGGGAGAAGACGAAGTCAAAATTGGATCCAAAGATTTTATTGCCGAAAGCCTGAAAGAGCCTTCCGCAATACCGGAAGTCCAACAAAAAGATGGAATAGTGCAGTCAACGGTCTATATGAGTTATGGGAAACAATTGTGTGCCGTGTTCGTTTTTGGAGACCGCCTCCGGGAAACAGCATCCGACACCGTTGAAAAATTGCAGAACAAGGGTTACCATATGGCCCTGGTATCGGGTGACGGAGAGGATGCAACACGGGCCGTCGGAAATATGCTGGGCATTCAGAATGCATACGGCGGAAGGCTTCCTGGGGATAAAGCCGCTTTGGTTCGGGATATGCAGAAAAAAGGGAAGATCGTCGCCATGGTGGGTGACGGCATCAATGACGCCCCGGCCCTTGTGCAGTCGGATCTGGCCGTGGCCGTCCACTCCGGAAGCCACCTGGGCGAAGAGGCCGCGGATATTACGCTGATGCAGGGGAATCCCCGTCAGATTCTGGATTATCTGATTCTGGCCAAACGGGTAAACGGAAAGATCCATCAGAATCTTATGTTTTCTCTGGTGTACAACACCGTCAGCATACCCATTGCCATGGGCGGACTGTTGACGCCCGTCGTGGCTGTGTGCGCCATGCTCCTGAGCAGCCTCAGCGTCACCGGAAATGCGTTGTTACTGAAACGCAAATACAAATTCTAATGAAATTCAGATAAAGTTTGATTTGCTATTGTGTCTATTTTTTTGTATGAAAATAATCGCAGATATAAGGCTTTGATTTCGTTTTCCGACACCTGAAACCCGACACCTTTCAATTGAACGTTTTTGCTCAATTAGGGTAAAATTAAGGTTTATCGATGACAAATTCCAACGATTCCAAACCAAAATCGCTGCTGTTAATGATTGCCGGCGCCAAAGGCGCTGTGGCCTCCACGGTAGCTGTGGCCGCCGCTGCCATGCGCAAGGATCCCGAAACCGTCTTGCCCAGCCTGACAACCCGAAACAGTTTTTCCTATCTGGGACCGCCCCATGCCGTCCACATGACAGGCTGGGATACGGACCCCGGGAAACTAACCGAATGCATAATCCATAACGGGGTATTGCCGGAGCGTCTCTGGGAACCGTTTCAGACGGATCTCGACGAGACGACCCTATTGGAGGTCCCAGACGAAGGTCTCGATCTTAAAGACCAAATCGAGCATCTCATGCAGGATATCCGGACCCTCCGGCAACGATATGCCAATGCCCGGCCCATCCTCATCGACCTCTTGCCGGCGTGTGTACCCAACAATCTTGAAAATACGACAAGCCTGGACCGCCTTTATGCCGAGGCTGACCCCGGTAACCACCCGGACCTGGCCTATGTTCTGGCAGCCATCTTTTCCGGAGTCCCGGTGGTAAATTTCTCCCCCAACTCGTTGGAAATCCCGGTGGTCCTTCAGGAAGCAATTAAACACGAAGTCCCCATATCCGGGTGTGACGGTAAGACCGGCCAGACCTATCTCAAAGTCGTTTTGGCCTCGGCACTCAAAGCAAGAAATCTTTTTGTGGACGGGTGGTACAGCCTCAACATCCTGGGGAACGCCGACGGGAAGAACCTCATGGACCCCCATCGGGCGGCGGGAAAAGTGGCCAACAAGACCCAACTTTTGGATGATATTCTGGGCTACCCCGTTGGGGAGCGATACGGAGAACCGTCTCACAAAGTCCATATCGACTACTACCCGCCCCGGGGCGATGCCAAGGAAGCCTGGGATGCCATCGATTTTCAGGGGATGTTCGGCCTCCCCATGAGTATCCGTTTGAACTTTCAAGGCCGGGACTCGATCCTGGCCGCACCGCTGGTTCTGGATCTTGCCCGGTGGATGGCGGCACTGAAAATGGCGGGCCGCACCGGACCGATTCCGGAACTGGGATTTTATTTTAAAAAACCCCTTGGCGAGAATCCGCCCCTGAGCTTTCAGGATCAGATTCAAAGTCTGAAGAAGCTGGAAAAAGAATGTGATGAAAAGTGCCTAAAACTAGAAGTGAGCTAAAATTTGAAGTGCCTAAAATTCCTAAAGTTGAGAGAGCACAAGCGCGCTGTCATTCTGAGGAATATTTACAGAACACATAAACTTTAGTCATTTTAGTCACTTTAGTTCACTTTAAACTCCTGAAAGGAAAAAACGTGATATTCGGGTACAGCACCAACGCATTTGTTAAGTTCTCTATTTTTGAATCCTTTGAAAAAATCGCCGCGCTGGGGTTTCGAGGTGTCGAGATCATGGGCGACAGACCCCATCTCTACCCCCCCGATTTTCAAGGGGCCGAAATGACCCGGGTGAAAGAAACACTCGAACGACACAACCTGAAACTCACCAACATCAACAGCTTTACCCTTTACGCCGTTGGGGATATGTATCTTCCGTCCTGGATCGAACCGGACAAAGAAAGACGCGACATCCGGATCCAACATACCGCTGACTGTTTGAAGGCAGCAGCCGCACTGGATTGCAAAAACATTTCCATCCCCCCCGGCGGTCCGTTGAACAGCCTGTCGAGAAAAGACGCCATGTCTCTGTTTCACCAGGGAATGGAACAGGTGATTCCTCTGGCCGAAGAACTGGGCGTCAAAATCCTGGTGGAACCCGAGCCGGACCTGTTGATGGAAAATACCGCTGAGTTCAAATCCTTTATCAAGGACGTCAAATCTCCGGCCGTGGGATTGAATTTTGATATCGGCCACTTTTTCTGCGCCGGCGAGGACCCGTCGGCCGCCTTCGAAGAGCTTTTCGAATGGATAGGCCACATTCACATCGAAGACATTGCCGAGGACCGGTCTCACAATCACCTGATCGCCGGGCACGGCGCCATTCAATTTCCGGACATTTTAAAAACCATCGCCCGGATGGGTTATCAGGACGACATCAGCCTGGAACTCTATCCCTATGTGGACACTCCGGAAACGGCCGGCCGGGAAAGCCTCGATTATCTTCGCCCTATTTTCGAAGAAGCCGGGCTGAACATCCCCTGACCCGAATAATTCATGAAGAATCGATCCGGCATTTAAAATTTTTGAGGTTGAGGGTTTAAAAATTCCAGTCCCTACATTTGAATCGACCAAGATTTAATCTTTCGACTATCAGATCGAAAGCGCAACCAAATCTGACACATCACCTTTTGTGATAAGGAATATAGGCAATCAGCGCCAAGATCGGATCTGGTTAAGTAGCGCAGGGGAGTTTCACCCCCACGCTCTCCAAGAACCGTACGTGACAGTCTCCTGTCATACGGCTCCTACTGTCCAGCCGACGGCCGAAAGCCAAATCCCCAAGACACAAATATTCTTGGTTCACGGCGTGCAATACGACCTAACCAGTGGGTCGCTTTGAGCCAATGGCCTCGCAGCCTTTTGTATTTCCGCATCGCCCAACGAATCAAGGCATGCTCAATCTGACGAAGGATGGGATAAAGTGCTGATTTGCGATACCTGCCATAATAATTCAACCAACCCCTAATCACCGGATTGATTCGCTTGGCAATATCCTCTAATGACGAGGAACTCCACAACTGCAATTTCCAGCCCCTTATTGTAGCGCTCATTGCCTTGATGGCTGATTTGCTTACTGCTGGCGTAAAACCCAAAAAGTGCGTCCGCCCTTTGCACAAACGAGGCCGGAAGCCATAGCCGAGAAAATCAAAATTCTCATGCTTATAATTTCCGGGGCGTTTGTAGTCTTTACAATAGACAATCTTCGCTCTGGATGCAGTTTCAGTTTACATCGCGCCAGCCGCAGTTCAATGGTTTTCAACATGACTTGTGCCTGAGCTTCCGTACGACAATGGACGATGATATCATCCGCATATCGTGCAAATAAAATACTCGGATGCTCTACCCTCATCCATTCATCAAACACATGGTGAAGAAAAATATTCGCCAGCAAGGGACTAATCACACCCCCTTGGGGCGTTCCCTGCTCTCTTTCGATTAGGCTGCCATCCTCCAGCTGTGCCGGAGCTTTTAGCCACCTCTCTATGTAGAGCAACATCCACTTACTGTTCGTATGCTTTCTCACCGCATGCAGCATCAGCCTGTGGTCAATGGTGTCGAAAAAGCCTTGGATGTCTAAATCAATCACCCAATCATACCACCAACACCTCTTGCGAACCGTCCCTACAGCATCCAGGGCCGATCTGCCGGAGATGTAACCATAAGACTCCCTATGGAACATCGGCTCCACTGTTGGTTCCAGGTACATTTTGACCACCATTTGCGCCACACGATCCGATACGGCCGGTATACCCAGCCTCCTGGATCGCCCATCACTTTTGGGAATATCTACCGTGCGAACCGGCGGGGGAAAATAACTCCCCGAGGACATCCGATTCCAGATCTTATACAGGTTATCCTTAAGATTAACCTCAAAATCTTTGATCGATTGACCATCGACTCCAGCTGCACCTTGGTTCGCTTTTACCCGACGATAGCTCTCCCACACAGCTTGCTTGGAAATACTGAACGACTTTGTTTTAGTCAAAGGCTCCTCCCATCTCTGGTTGACCGTATCACTAAAACCAGACAGCACAACCCCTTCGCTCCAGTTCCATTACAGAACCTTCATCACTACTACGGGTTGTTCCGCCCCTGTGTCTCGTATCGGTACTCTCACACTTGTGGGGCCTCCACTTGCGTTTCTCCCTTAACATCGAGACGACAGGTTCCCACGTTCCACACAAAAGCCTGGATCAAGTTCATGCCATCTCTATGCCGGACGCCGCCCAGCCAATAAACAGGCTCCCGCTGGACTTATCCTGGAGCTGTCTGAGCACCCCAGTTTTGACGTCATCCCTGATATTTCGACACCTCATCGATGGTTCGCGGTCGCTCATCTCTTTGATCCTTACCTGATCCCGTCTAACGGGACCTTTTCCTTAACGCTCACCACCCTGGCTCTTTACCAGCGCAGCTTAAGGCGGTTTGAAACCAGCTCCTGCAAGCCGGTTCCGAGGGGCCTACCCTCATCTTTTGTGCAGTTACGCACACTTTCTTTATTTATAAAGTGCGCTCGTGGCACACTCAGACTTATGTTGCCAATTTAATTATGTTTTGTGATTTAATTCCCATTTGATTCCATTTCCTTCCTAAAGGATTAAAAAAATCCTTTTAATTCCTTTTGTCTTTCATCCCGCGGCCCGGTTTTCCCCCATTCCGATAGTT
>DATKWE010000124.1:0-5257 GCA_035529735.1 Desulfobacterales bacterium
CCTTATCGCAACCCGTTACATGTACGGCGGAAAAATTCTGGCGGATGTCGAGCTGAACGGAACACCGAAGATCCTGGCGATTCGACCCAATGCGCTGGACATTACCAACGCTGACGGAGCTGGAACCCTACAAAAATTTGATGTAGACACAGGGACAACCGCTCTTAAGTTTATCGATAAACGACTCGATACAGATAAAAAAGAAATTACTGAGGCCGACACGGTTGTGTCCGGTGGAAGGGGAATGGGAGGCCCTGATTTTACCTTATTAGAAACGCTGGCCGAACTGCTCGACGGCGCGGTGGGCGCATCACGATCTGCAGTCGATGAAGGCTGGCGGCCTTCATCAGACCAGGTGGGCCAGACCGGGAAGGTGGTTTCTCCGAATCTCTATATCGCCTGTGGAATATCCGGAGCCATTCAGCACTTTGCCGGGATGTCTTCATCCAAGGTGGTCGTCGCCATAAACAAAGACCCGGAAGCCCCCATATTCGCCAAGGCGGATTACGGAATTGAAGGGGATCTCTTTGAAATCGTGCCGTTGGTCACCGAAGAAATCAGGAAGCTAAAAGGCTGAAAACAGAATATAAGCGGACACAAAGAAAGAACAGAGGCGTACCTTTTTATTCTCTATGCCCATAAAGGCTGCCGAAAAATCCGGGAGCCTTTTGATTTTTTATTCGCTCGAGTTTGGCACCGAATTTAAAGGGTCAGCGGGCAATCAGACGATTCGGTTTTAATGGGTTTAATGACATCCTGTGATGTTTAAGGTCGATAATGAAACTACACTTGGTAAGTTTGGGCTGTGCAAAAAATCTTGTTGACAGCGAGATAATGATGGGCCGGCTCATCAAAGCGGGGTGGGCCCACACCCCGCATCCGGAAAAGGCCGATATAATCATTGTAAATACTTGTAGTTTTATTGAATCCGCTGTAAACGAATCCATCGACACCATCCTTGAACTGGCCAGATATAAACAGGCCGGAGGCTGCCGTCGACTCATCGTTGCCGGATGCCTCCCCGAACGGTTCAGAGAGGAAATCGTCGAATCCCTGCCTGAAGTCGATGTGTTTTTGGGAACCGGTGCCTTTGATAAAATTGTAAAAGCCGCCAACGGATCCCTGGATGCTGATAGTTGCTGTTTGCCGGATCCGAATTCTATCACCGTTCGCCATCAGGAATCTTTAAGAATTCGGAGTTCCGCTTACATGGCGTATCTTAAAATTGCGGAAGGGTGCAACCGTCACTGTACGTATTGTATTCTTCCAAAACTCAGAGGGAAGCACAGAAGCCGCTACCCCGAAGACATTGTCGCTGAAGCTCGGTCCTTGATCTCATCGGGTGTCAAGGAACTCATTCTGGTTGCTCAGGATACAACCCATTATGGTTCGGATTTACAACCACCGGTTTCTCTGAGCCGGCTGCTCGGGGAGATATCGGAATTGTCCGATGGGATATGGATCAGAATTCTGTACGGACATCCGGAAAGTATTGATGAAAATGTTATCAGAACGATTGCCGAACACCGGAACATATGTTCTTATTTCGATATTCCGATTCAGCATGCAAGCAACAGGATTTTAAAGAAAATGGGCCGCAATTATTCATCTGATGACCTTCGCCGACTGTTTGATAACATTCGAGCATCTATTCCGGACGCAGCGTTGAGGACCACCGCCATCGTCGGTTTTCCCGGAGAAACAGATGAGGATTTTAAAAAGCTTTTTAGATTTACACAGGACATCTGTTTCGACCACCTTGGCGTATTCACCTATTCCGACGCCGAAGATCTTCCGTCCCACAGACTTCACCATCACATCCCTGAAGACGTGGCCATGGATCGATACAACCGGCTCATGTCCGCTCAGCGAGAAATATCTTCGAAAAATAACCGCAAACACCTCCACAAGGTGTATGATGTTCTTGTGGAAGGGACAGACGAGAATAACCGCTTCAAAGGCCGCACATTTTTTCAGGCACCCGACGTCGACGGCATGACCCAAATTCTCTCTCAACAATTGCAAATCGGTTCATTTGTCAGCGTAAGGATTGAAGACACGTTTGAATATGATCTCGCAGGGAAAGTTGTATGAATGACATAAAGCATAAAATCCTAAATCTGGTAAAAGATGACCTCTCGGAAATTGAAGTTGCCCTTGAACAAAATTTAAATCCGCATCTAGATCTGGTATCCCAAATCGCCGGACACATACTCTTCAGCGGCGGTAAGCGCTTAAGGCCGTTACTCATGGTACTGTCTGCCAGGCTATGCGGTTACGATGGAAATTATGAAAAGACGTTTTCGACCATTTTTGAATATCTGCATGCCGCCACGCTTTTGCATGACGATCTTGTGGACGAAGCAACATTGCGAAGAGGTAAGCCCGTAGCCCATTCAATATGGGGGAATGCCATTGCAGTCCTAGTTGGAGATTTTCTGCTGGCGCGATCACTTTCCATTGCAGCTGAAACAAAACAGCCGGATGTTATCAAAGTCGTCGCAGAAATTACGGAAAACATGTCCCAGGGTGAAATTCATCAGCTGATGAAGAAGGGGTGCACAGATCTTACTGAAACGGAGTACATGGAGATCATACGACGCAAAACCGCTGTGCTTTTTCAGGGGGCATGCCGTGTCGGCGCCCTCATTTCAGGGGTATCCAAAGAAAAAGAGGACGCTCTGGCAGGGTATGGGTTCAACATCGGAATCGCTTTCCAGATGGTCGATGACCTTCTCGATTATTCACAAGACACCCCTGCACTTGGAAAAAAGGTGGGGGCAGATCTTAAAGAAGGGAAACTGACCCTTCCGGTGATATATTCGCTCAAATCGGCGGATGCAAAAGACCGAATCCAGATGGAAAAAATAATAAAAAATAAAGACTTTTCCATGGAAGATTTCGAAACATTGATCGCAATCATGAAAAAATGCGGCGGTCAAACATATACCCAAAAGGTTGCACAAAAATATGTTAAAAATGCAAAGAATGCATTGGAGACATTTAAAAACTCGACAACCAAAGAGATCCTTTTGACGATAGCGGATTATACTTTGGCCCGTAACGTATAAATGTGCTATTGTTATTACCTGAATCTTGCATGAAAATTGATGATATCCTTTAAAATACTTAATTGAAGCGGGTTTGAGCAAGACCATTTGACCAAATATTTTACCCGAATGGTATATCGGATGATGATCTTTTTTTCTCATCAATTTTCACCCAAAGGGCGAGCCAGAGACTTTCATATGCTGCGTTATTAAGGGCTCGCAATAGTTCTACTATGGCTTTACCCTTAAATGCCTTGCCTATGAAAGCCTCTGACTCGTGCAAGATTCAGGTATTAAATTCATTTATAAATCATTCCACCCGGTCCGGAGGTCAAAAAGGTATGTCTGTATCTTTTAACACCATTATCAGATTCATTTTTTTAATGTTTTTCCTTTCGGTTGTCTGTATCCCGTCTAAAAATGTTCAGGCAGAAAACCAGATTCCTACAAAAACGATTGTGGTGATCGGAACCGGTAACATCCAGGGTGAAAATTCAGCCAGAGCAAGGGAACAAGCAATTGCAAACGGTCTGGTCTCCGCCGTGGAGGATGTAGCGGTGGAACTTTTGCCGCCGGAATCTCTGGCCCGAAATTTTCAAACCTTTAACGATCTTCTCAATGGCCAAACCGGTAAATTCGTTCAGGGTTACAGAGTGCTGGCAGAGTTACCGCTTAAAAATACCTACAGAGTTGTGGTGGAAGCAAAGGTTTTTTCGAGCAGATTGAAAATATTTTTGTCGGATGCCGGGATCTTGTTGAGCGAAAAATTCTTACCGAAAATTCTGGTTTTAATCTCGGAACAGAACATAGAAGACCGTTCACCCGCATACTGGTGGGGACAAAAAACGAATTTAAAAAAAGCTATATCCGTAAGCACGCTTTTAAAAACCATGGAAAACAAAGGATTCCCAATCATCGACTATCGAGGGATTCCTAAAAATACCTTCAATGATCATACCTATGACAAACCTGATCTGAACGACCACCAGGCGGTTAACCTTGGCCTGAAAGTACAGGCAGATGTGGTCATCATCGGCACGTCGGTTGCAAAAAAGACGCCGAATATTATGGGACAAAACATCAGATCATTTAAAGGTATCGTATCAGCACGTGCAATTCGGACAGATACAGGGCAAGAAATCGCCGCCACAATGCAGAGCGCTGTAACCGCAAATACCGATGACACAGCGGGAGTCCGGGACACTCTCTCCGACGCCGGATCACTTGCAGGTGAAGCGCTTGCCTCTCAAATCGTTTACGCTTGGCAAAAAGACGAACGGCAATACAACCTTGTGGAGATCATTGTTGAAGGCACGGACAATCTCGTGAATTTTGAAAAGTTTCGTCGTATTATAACCCAAATGTCCGGGGTAAAGAATCTACAGACCAAGGAAATGAAAGCGGATGAAGTCACCATTACCCTCGAATTCCAAGGAGATGGCAAAACACTTGCGGATGCCTTGATGCTGAAAACCTTTGAATCGATCGGTATTAACATTTATGAGGTTTCACACAATCACTTGAAAATTCAACTTGTCCCGGGTTAGCCCGAAAATAAATCGAAAAAGGCTTCGAAAAGGCTTTGATAACAGAATGCTAAAATGAATTTTATTCATTTTAGATGGGTGACAAATTATTGAATATCAACATTCCAAACATACTCACTGTCAGCAGGATATTACTTACGCCCCTTTTTGTAATTTATCTCGTAAAAGGGATGTTCCACTTTGCACTTCTGGTTTTTACCATAGCCGCCCTCAGTGACGGGCTGGATGGTCTGCTGGCAAGGTACTTCAATCAATACAGCGCATTGGGCGCCTATCTTGACCCCATCGCAGATAAGCTTTTGTTGGCCTCTGCTTTTGCAACCTTGGCCGTGCTTAAGGTCATTCCACCTTGGCTGACGATCATTGTACTGAGCCGTGACATCCTGATCGTAACAGGCATCGCTGTTTTTACATTAATGGGCATACCATTTGAAATCAAACCGAGCCTTGTCAGTAAATGGACGACGGTTTTTCAGTCTCTGACCATTTTTTTAACACTTCTTGATCCGAAAATTCCGGGAGTTTATATTTTCAAATCGTCGATGTTCTGGATTACAGCCGGTCTCACCATTACCTCCGGCCTTCACTATGTTTACTTCGCTTTGAATGCCCTTCAGGGCACTTCCGGAAAAAACCAGAAACCATGACGGCAAACATTGT
>DATKWE010000125.1:0-39856 GCA_035529735.1 Desulfobacterales bacterium
CTTATCGCTCCTTATATTATTTGGAGATTTTTCATTGAATATTGACAGCTGTCTTTATCAATTTTTAATCTTCAATCCTTAAATTGGTTTCAGTTCCAACGTGACTTCTTCTCCCAGCATATTAAACGGTGACTGGTCTGCGCTGGTTCCAGTTTTATAATCAAATACATCGGACACAATTCCGTTGACTTTTCGATAGAGCAAACGCAAAGGAATGTCTACCGGGCAGGCGTCCTCGCACAGACCGCAGTCGATACAACGACCCCCCATATGAACCGCCCGAACCAGATGGAAAATTGGTACCTCGGGCGGAACACTGCCGGTGGCGATCAAGTCCGTATGCTCAAGACTACATTCCTTGCAAAAACAAACCGGACAGATATCACGGCATCCGTAACATTTGAGGCATTTCTGTAACTCATACATCCACCGTTTATATCGGTCTTCCTGACCGAATTCCTCAGCCGTTTTAACATCCATGTTATTGTCTATACCGATCATCATTTTCAAAGGCGCTGCCTTTTCAGGCTCGAGGTAGGAACAATCCCCATGCTCCTTGAGTTTGGAGGGACAGCAATTGACGCTTATTGTCTCTATATTGTCCGGTCTCAACTGATTCCAAACATAAAGAACATTCAAAGCTCTCTGATTGCAATCTCGCACCAAAAGTCCTATTTTTAGTTCCTTATGTTCGGCAGCGATCTTTGTGGCCATTTTTTCCAAAGAATACCGGGCGTTGCCGACGATCAAATCGTCGGTTTCATCCAGATTGTCCTTGGTAAAGCAATGGGGCAAGGGGTGTCCCTGAATTTTTTTATATCCCAAGAAGATGTCCACTTTTCCTTGTTCAAGCCACTCTCTCACTTGTTCTTGCATATCATCCTCCCTCCACACTCGCAGCATCCTGCACCGCTTCGCATGAACTTACAATAGCGGACATGTCAAAGTCGCCGGACAGAGGGCTGGGGCCCAATGATTGTATTTTATTCGTAAAACTGGTGACCACTCGTACAAATTTCTGGGCTTCGGCCGAAGATATCCAGTCTAAATGCAACCGACCTTCTAATCCCATAAACGCCAAAAGTTCCTGAAGAAACGTCATCCGTTTAATCGTCATGTAATTACCATACAGGTAATGGCAGTCGCCGACATGTCACCCGCCCACCAGGACGCCGTCGGCCCCGCTCTGAAATGCACGCAAAATGTGGTGCGGCGATATCGTGGCGGAACACATGACCCGGATGGGACGAATATTGGGCGGGTATGCCAGTCGGCTTACACCTGCCAGATCAGCCGCCCCATATGCACACCAGTTACACATAAAAGCGATGATTTTAGGCTCATATTTATCCTTGTTCACATTTTTCTCCTTTCCAGTGGATTAAGCGCTCAATGCGCTTTTAATCTGAGCGTAAAGTTGATAGTTGTTAAAGCCCATCAGCGTCGGTGCTTCGGAAGGGCATACTGCTGCACATGCGCCACACCCTTTGCACAGGGCCGCATTCACTTCAGCCACAAACTTTTGATCGTCAAAGGTGATGGCGCCATACGGACAGACATTGATACATCCCAGGCAACCCGAACAGAGTTCGGCACAAATATCCGAGACGATGCCGCCCACTTTGATATTCTCCAAGGCCAGTACTGTTGAAGCTCTTGCGGCTGCAGCCTGCGCCTGGGCAATGCTCTCCTCGATGGGTTTCGGGTAGTGTGCCATGCCGCACATAAAAATGCCGTCATTGGCAAAATCGACAGGCCTTAATTTCTGATGGGCTTCCAAAAGCCATCCGTTGGAGTCCAAAGGGACCTTAAAAAGCTGGGCCAATGGATGGTCCCAGTGAGAGACAATGGACGATGCAAGGCAGAGAATATCGGCCCTTACGGCCAATTTGTGGTTCAAGATTCGGTCTGTAAACTCCACGATGACTCGGTCTCCGTCAGATCTGACCTCAGGTTTTTGATCCGGCGAATATGTAAAAAAGAGTACCCCGGCAGCTCTTGCCTCTCTATAGAGATCCTCCCTTTTTCCATAGGTTCGCATATCCCTGAAAAGAATCGACACATTTACATCCGGATTCTTCTGTTTAAAGTCGAGGGCGCTTTTAACGGAATGCGTACAACATACCTTTGAACAATAGGGACGTTGATCATCTCTGGATCCGACACACTGAATGAAGACAACATTTTTAGCTTGCTCGATTCTGGGATCGTTATTCTGAAAAAGGCCATCGAGCTCCAGATGGGTCATCACGGCGGGGTGTTCTCCGTAAAGGTATTCATCGGGTTTATATTCTTTGGCGCCGGTGGCGATTATGGTCACACCATGCTCGACGGTTTTTGCGGATTGTCCATTGCGCAATTCGGTCTTGAAATTTCCCACAAAACCCTCAACATTGGATATGCTCGTTCGGGTATGCACGGAGATCAGGTCTTGGGATTCCACCGCCTTTACAAGTTCTGTTACAAAAGATCCAACATCTTCGTTTCTATGTGTTTTACCCAACAATAACGCATTGCCGCCTAACTTTTCGGACCGTTCAACGAGATCCACCGGATATCCCTGATGTGCCAGGGAAACTGCAGCCGTCATTCCGGCAATCCCTCCGCCAATCACCAGCGCCGAGTGGGTTACGGATAGATCGTTTTGCTTCAACGGCGTTAGAAGATTGGTTTTTGCCACGGCCATGCGTACAAGATCTTTGGCCTTTTGAGTGGCTGCATCAGGATCGCCCGAATGTACCCAGGAATCATGATTTCTGATGTTGGCCATCTCAAAGAGATATTTGTTCAAAGAGGCATTGATGAGTGTTTCCTGGAACAGCGGTTCATGGGTCTTGGGCGTGCAGGCCGCCACCACCACACGGTTGAGGCCCTGTTGTTTGATGATATCCGTCATTTTTTCCTGGGTATCTTGGCTGCAGGAAAACAGATTTTCTTCGACATACGCCACATTCGGTAGGGTTTTGGCGTATTTTGCAACTTCTGGAACCCTTACCACACCACCGATGTTAATACCGCAGTTGCATATAAAGACCCCGATCTTGGGGGGTTCCTCACCAACATCTCTCTCCGGAGGGAGTTCGAGTATCTTTGTCTGCGTGTTGCGTGCCGAGGCCAGATGCTCTGTTGCTGCACAGGCCGAAGCACTGGCTTCCATAACCGACTGTGGGATATCCTTGGGGCCGGTAAATGCGCCACAGGCATAAATCCCCGGTACGGAAGTGGCCACCGGATGGAAACTGTCGGTCTGCGTAAAGCGGTAGTCATCGAGTTCGATACCCAGACGCCCGGAAAGATCGACAACATCCTGATTGATTTCAAGACCCACGGACAGCACAAACATATCAAAATTTTCATCTGTGATTGTGCCGTCTTCCTGGATGTAGCGAACCGCTAAATCATCGGTTCCGGGCACCGGATCTATGGAGTGAATCCGGGATCGGATAAATCTGATGCCTTCCTTTTTTGCATTCTCATAATATTTGTCAAAGTCTTTGCCGTGGGTGCGCATATCCATATAGAATACCGCACAGTCCAGCGGTTCGGTGCTGTGCTCTTTGGAAATTACGGTTTGCTTAATTGCATACATACAGCATACCGATGAACAATACGCATTATCACATCGATTGAGGTCTCTGGAACCGACACACTGCAGCCAGCCGATTTTTTTGGGCTCCTTCTTGTCCGAAGGCCTGACCAGATGCCCCATATACGGGCCGGTGGCAGACAGGATTCTTTCAAATTCCAGAGCGGTCACTACATTGGGCAGCTTGGCGTACCCGTAACTATCGAATCGGCTGGGATCAAAGGCTTCAAATCCAGGCGCAAGGATGATGGACCCCACATCAAGCTCAACAATTTCATCTTGCTGAGAGTAATCGATGGCTTCAACCGGGCAGGACTCGGCACATATTTTACATCCGCCGGTTTTAAAATGAACACAAACGGATCGGTCAATGACCGGCGTATTAGGAACCGCCTGGGCATACGGCACATAGATCGGCCTTCGGAACGCCAACCCGGCATCATATTCTGATGGAATTGGCTCAACGGCATGTTTGGCGATGTCTTCTATCTTTAGGTGGCCGGTGGGGCACACCGAAATACAGGCACCACACCCCAGACAGACTTCGGATTGATCCTGAAAAGGGGTATCCACTTTCATGTCTACACCCCTCCCGGTCAAACCGATGGCGCTGTTCCCCATTTTATCACACATACGGGTACAGAGACCGCAAAGAATGCAGGTGTCGTCTCTAATCTTAAAGCGTGGTTCCTTTAAGTCGTATTGCACCGCAAGTTCCTTAATGATGGGTACATCCGGACAGCGGGCAAGCAATAGCTCCACGATCAGTTTTCGGCCTGCGTGAACTGAATCGGTGTCGGTTCTGATTTCCATTCCTGCCCAGATGGGATAGTTGCAGGCGGTCACAAACCGGGTGCGACGGCCGTCAAAAAGCTCTACCGTGCATAACCGGCACATTCCGGCGGGTTCAAGAGCCTTGTGATGGCATAGGGTCGGAATTTCAACCCCGTATTTTTTAGCAACTTGAAGAATATATTGTCCTTCTTCTCCCTGAACTTTTTTTCCGTTAAGCTTAAACGTAATCATGGATTTTAACCTTATTATATCCGAAGATTATTTAATGAGAACGGCATCGAACTTACAGGCATCGTAGCAAATGCCACACTTGATACATTTTTTTTGGTCCATTTCGTGAGGCGCTTTCTTTTCACCGGTTATGGCTTCCTCAGGACATCGTTTGGCGCAAAGCGTACAGCCGTTACAGGCTGTCTCATCGATTTCATAATGAAACAGCGGTTTGCAGACCCCTGCCGAACATTTTTTGTGCCGAATATGAGACTCGTACTCCTCCCGGAAATAAAGAATCGTAGTTAAAACCGGATTCGGAGCCGATGTCCCGAGCCCGCAGAGGGAAAATTTCTGGATCATCATGCCCAGTTCTTCCAGGAGTTCGATATCGCCGTCTTTACCGTTTCCTGCGCAGATATCGGTCAAAATATCGAGCATGGCCCATATCCCTTCTCGGCATGGATTACACTGACCGCAGGACTCCTCCTTGAGAAAATCCACGAAATACCGGGCCACATCCACCATACAGGTGTCCTGGTCCATGACGATCATACCGCCGGAGCCCATCATGGACCCCACTTTTGTTAACTCGTCAAAGTCGACACTCAAGTTTAAAAATTGTTCCGGAATACATCCCCCTGACGGCCCTCCGGTTTGAACCGCTTTAAATTTTTTCTTTCTGGGAACGCCGCCGCCGATGTCAAAAACAATGTCTCTCAACGAAATTCCCATGGGTACTTCCACCAGGCCGGTGTTCTTTATTTTTCCGACAAGACTGAAAACTTTTGTGCCCTTGCTGTGGGTTGTCCCCATCTTGGCGTAATTGTTGGCCCCTTTTAAAAGAATAACCGGAACATTGGCATAGGTCTCCACATTATTTAGATTTGAAGGATTTTGCCTGAAACCTTTTTCCACGGTATGGACATACTTGGCCCTGGGTCTTCCGACTTTGCCTTCCAAAGAGGTCATCAGAGCGGTTGACTCACCGCAAACAAAAGCACCGGCTCCGGTTGAAATCCTGACATTGAAGCTAAAATCAGAGCCGGCGATGTTATCGCCGAGCAACCCATATCTTTCAGCCGCTTTGATCGCCGATACCAGACGTTTTACAGCCAATGGATATTCATTGCGAACATATAAAAAGCCTTGATTGGATCCTATGCCGCGTGCCGCAATCAACATTCCCTCTAAAACGCTGTGAGGATCGCCTTCGAGTATGCTGCGATCCATGTAAGCGCCGGGATCACCTTCATCGGCATTACAGATGATATATCTATCGCCGGCATGTCTGGCGCAGGTTTCCCATTTGATCCCGGCCGGAAATCCACCGCCACCGCGGCCCCTGAGTCCCGACGCCTTAACCTGCTGAATAATTTCTTTGGGCTCCATATCATGGAGTGCCTTAAGGAAAGCAAAATATCCATCCCTGGCGATGAATTCTTCAATACTGTCCGGATCGATATATCCGCAATTTCGCAGGGCGATTTTAACCTGTTTATGATAAAAGGGGATCTCTTCCAAAAAAGGAATCTCTTCAATCGGTGTTACGCCTGCCAAGGGGTTTTCGATATCATCTTCCAGAAACGATCGCGGATCGCGCATTTGTCCCAGAATCCATTTTTTCTTAAAATTGTTTTCGTTATAATCCTGAATGGCCTCCAGAATCTTATCCTCGGTAATATTTTTATACATTACCCGTGGTTTACCGGGCCCTAATATTTCAACCAGGGGTTCAACTTCACAGAAACCGATACAGCCGGTTTGGCTGATATCGATACCGTTTCCATTGGGAAACTCTTGAATCGCCCGATCAAATGATGCTTTGGCCCCTGCTGCGATACCGCAAGAAGCCATTCCGATGTTTACCTTGACGACTTCCGGATAATAGAGCCGCTTGCTGTATTCCTCACGGATTTGCTCTAAATCTTTTACTGACTGGATTTTCATGGCGCTGGCCTCTTAAATTTTATTCATACTGATCTAAAATTTTGTTCACCTGGTCGTAAGAAATGTGACCATGCGTGTCTTCATTGATTTTGACCACCGGCCCAAGGCTGCAACAACCGATACACCGCACCGTTTCTAAGGTAAAGCGCTGGTCCTCGGTGGTTTCCCCGTCACAGAGGTTCAAGACCCCCTCAATTCTTTCGCGAACTCTTTCCCCGCCTCTAACATGGCAGGCCGTACCGAGACAGATCGATATGATATTTCTGCCTCTGGGCTCAAGGCTGAACGTGCTGTAAAATGTCGCAACACCGTAAATCTGACTGTAGGGTACGTCAAGTTTGGTGGAAAGATAAGCGAGGGCCGGTCGGGGTAGAAAGTTGTAACGCCGTTGTATCGCCTGAAGAATCATAATCAGATTTTCTTGGTCGTTATTAAATTCATTGGCGATGATATCATCGAGTTCCATATAATCGATTTCTATGGATGGAACACTTTCAAACTGAACGCTTTTAATCTGAGCTGCCTGACTCATATGCTCACCCCCCTAATGAAACAAGATGAATTGGCAAGAATTATACTAAGCTTTTACCTGATTTTTGGGCATCGGTATGTTTACAACCGGGCAGTTTTCAACGCAGTTCCCACAGCCCGTACAGAGATCCATATCGATACTACGCGCCCGCTTTTTAACCTTTACTTTAAAGTTTCCGGCGGATCCCTCCACAGATTCCAGATCCGCGTATGTGATGATTTCAATATTCAGGTGCCGGCCGACCTCGACCAGTTTAGGTGAGATAATTCACATGGCACAATCATTGGTGGGGAAAGTTTTGTCCAGTTGAGCCATAACTCCGCCAATGGAAGGGGATTTTTCGACGAGATAGACATAATATCCCGAGTTGGCGAGATCCAGAGCGGATTGCATTCCGGCAATCCCTCCACCTAAAACCAGAACCGATCCGATTACATCTTTGGACATCGTTCTATCCTCCTTGGAAAAAGAGCAATTTTAGGGCGATATGTTGAAAAGTAACGATACCGTTACGTTAGATTGAACCAAGCAGTTTAACTATACAGTATGATAAGGCTTGTCAATAAAATTCTAAGGTTTGTAGGGGGGATGATAATGGAGAATATTTAAAAAGATATGCCCTTTTTGAATAGAAGTGTAACGGGAAAGCGGGTTATCATAATCGACTGCTTGAAAATAATACGATATCGTAGTCGGGAATAAATTTGAGTTTTAAAGAATCTCCCGACCCAAAAGGTGGTCGGGAGATTCTTTTTGTCTTAAGCGGCGAGACGGAAAGCTTTTTCAGTTGCGTTCCGGATTTCGTCGGGTGTAAACGGTTTGGCAAGGTAATCGACAGCTCCCAGCCGTGAGGCTTCCACTGCCGTCTCAATACTGGCATAACCGGTAATGATAATGACCATGGTGTCCGGTCTCCGGTCACGAATTGCTTTTAGAAGCTCCAGATCTTTTACTTCGGGAATTTTCAGGTCCAACAGAACAAGGGTGTAAGCGCTTTCTTCTATTTTCTCAAGCGCCTCGGTTTTGGTGACAGCCTGATCCACACTGAAACCTTTTTTGGAGAGTATTTTCCGGATATTATTATTGACAGCGACTTCGTCATCAATCACCAGGATTCCCGCCGGCACGGTTTCTCTCGGAATCTCTATGACCTCTGCCGGACGTTCGGGCGCTTTTGTCATCATCCGTGCAGCGCTCTGCTTGAGTTCTTCATAGGGCATAAAAGCAACCCCTTCGTGGTGCATGTTCAAAACATATTCAGGACCGGTTATTGAAACCACTTCTTCGTAGTTAAACGGAGAATCGATGCCGATCAGTTTTTCAGCGTCAAACCCTTTCGCTTTGGCAGCCTTTTTCTTTTTAGCCTTTAACTGCGGACATTCTCCGGTCTTGTTCCCTCCCTTACACGTCGCCCCGAGCTTTTTGAAAATGTCACAGACCATATTTCCCAATGCACAGTAATTTTCAAGGGTTTCCGGTGCTGCTTCAACCACCGGCATATCCGAAGGACCCAGCCTGTCTACAAAGTCTTCACCGGTATATTTTGCGACTTCATCTCTGTCAAAGGGAATATCCACATCAATGATCTCTTTTTCCTTGTCCGTTATCACCGCCTCGGTTAAATCTCCGGACAGAGCCCGTTCAACCGTAGATCTCAACTCATCCGGAGTGAACGGTTTGGAAAGATAGTCCAGAGCCCCAAGCCGTATGGCTTTAACCGCCGTATCTGTGGACGCATAGGCTGTCATCATTACCGCTTTGGTCAGCGGCCATTCCTTTTTAACCAGTTTGAGAAACTCAAGGCCATTCATCTCGGGCATAACGATATCGGAGATAAGAAGCGAAAACGAATCCTTGGCCATTTTTTCCAGGGCCTCTTTGGCGCTGGTTGCGCGAATAACCTCGTAATTGTTTTTGGAAAGGATTTTTTCCACATTTTGACAGATCTGTTTTTCATCATCGACGACCATAATTTTTGCTGCTGTTCCCATTTTTTTCCTCCTTAAATGAACTGTATCTGTTATTCTTTTTATGTAAATTCATGTTTGACAAACTCTTAAAAAGTCTTTTGTGAGCGATATCTGATCAAGCGTTAATGCATGTTGCGTGCCAAAAGAGATGTTTCTTTTTAACATGTTGATATTATACACTATAAATCAGAAGAACGCTCAGGGCGAAACGGATGCGTATAAAAAAAATATACACGTTCCTGTTGGACATGAAAACAGGTTTACGAGGGAGGAGGATTTGGAATCCATATTGAACATCAAAAGATTAAACGAAACAACCAGTTGACAATATTGTTATAATTGATTTTCCCTAAAAAAATAATCGGCGGGGGCAGACCCTTTCAGGACGCTGCCATGAAAATCTGTGGGTTGTATAAAAAAAATATACCCCGTATAAATATTCCATGGTTCACGAATCTGACCGGGTGTGTCGGGGGATCTTTATATGGTGTTTTTTGATTAACGATTGAAAGTTGGTTCTTTGCAGCCCTACTTTTTCTGCTGCACGGGTGACGTTCCAATCGTTTTTCATAAGCGCATTCATTACAAAATTCTTTTCAACTTTCGTAACCGCTTTCTGCCGGATCTCTTTTTTGATTCTTTTAAGTTCATCGTTGGTTGAAGGAATATAGTCGATGAGTTGTTCGATGTCAGCGATGTCCCCCAGCAGAGGAAGGTGTTTGAGCGTAATTTTATCCCTCTCGCACAGTATGACGGCCCTTTCGATGACATTTCTCAATTGCCTGACGTTCCCCGGCCAATCATATCCCGTTAATCGAGTGACAGCCTTATCCTCGAATCCAGATATCTTTTTGCCAAAGCTTTGGTTGAACTGTTTTAAAAAATGGTAGGATATGGGCAAAATATCTGTTTTCCTCTCCCTGAGCGGGGGTATCATAACCGGATATACAAAAATTCGATAATAAAAGTCTTCTCTGAAGGAACCTTCGGCCACCATTTCTTTGAGGTCCTTATTGGTGGCAAAAATCAAACGAACATCCACTTTTCGATGAATAGTACTCCCCAGCGGTAAAAATTCGCGGTTTTCTAAAAACCGAAGCAGTTTGCTCTGAACGTTTAGACTGATGTTGCTGATTTCATCCAGAAATACGGTCCCGCCATCCGCCAGCTTGAATATGCCCTCCTTATGGGTATGCGCGCCTGTAAAAGCGCCTTTGGCATGACCAAACAACTCGCTTTCCAGAAGGTTGTCCGATAACGTTCCACAATCTACCGCAAAAAACACCTTATCTTTTCTGGAACTGTTGGCATGGACCGCCCTTGAAATCAATTCTTTTCCGGTTCCGCTTTCGCCGTAAACAAGAACCGTCGAATCGGTGGGGGCAACCTTTTGTACCATGGAGACAACCTTTTTTATTTTAGGACTGTCTCCAATGAGCTGATGAGAAAATGATTTCAGCCGCACTTTTTTCTGCATAAGCCGCTGGTTTTGAAGCAATATTTCTCTTTCCACAAGAGACTGATGGACAACGGAACGCAGTTCGTGGGGCGTAAACGGTTTTGGGAGATAGTCAAAAGCGCCCATCTTCATTACTTCGACAGCCGAAGAAACACTTGCATATCCGGTAATTACAATTACCATGGTTTCCGGGTGGGTCTCTTTTAGACGCCGCAAGACCTCCATGCCCCCCAGGTTGCTCATTTTGAGATCGGTGACCACCACATCGTACCGTTCCGCTTCCAACATCTTCAGCGCATCATAACCACTGAGGGCGTACTTGACCGCATAGTCCATCTTCGTCAGTATTTTTACGCAATTCTTACAGATGGCCGGTTCATCATCGACAATAAGGATAAGGGGATCATGGATTGCCATCTTGTTTTCCTTGGTTTTGGGGAAGTCTAATCGTGAAAGTTGTTCCCTGGCTCTGGTTGCTTTTGGCATTTATCGTCCCGCCGTGTTGACCGATGATGCCATGGGTAATGGCCAATCCAAGCCCGGTTCCGCTGTCCTTGGTGGTAAAAAAAGGTTCAAAAATTTTATCGGTATTCTCTCCGGGAATCCCTTTACCGGTGTCGCTTATGGCAATTTCAACAACCTTATCCTGTGGAATAAATTGAGTTGAAACCGTGATGGTTCCTCCAGAATCCGTTGCGTCTGTGGCGTTGAGTATGAGATTGATAATCGCCTGTTGTATCTGATCTTTATCCATCAGCACCGTCGGCATGTCATCGGAAAGGTTCGTTACGATGGTTAAATCATGAAATGTCGCCTGTTTTCGAGTTAACTTGATACATTCACCAACAATTTTGTTGATATGGTAATGCTTTTTGGCGGGTTTTGTCTGGCGGGCAAAATCTAGAAGACTGGTAACGATCTTGCGACAGCGGAGGGTTTCATTGGCGATGGTTTCCAATTCCTCTTGAATGGGGTCATCCGGGGCGATATCCTCCTGGAGCAACATGGTGCTGGTTAGAATTGTGGTTAAAGGGTTATTGATTTCATGGGCAACACCGGCGGACAACCGGCCGATGGATACCAGTTTGTCCTGTTTCATCATTGCCTGCCGTGCATTGATATCCGCTGTAATATCCCGGGACAGCTCAATGGCGCCGATCACTTGGCCGTTTTCAAACAGAGGATATGCAGAGATTGAATAATAGATATTGTTATTGTCCTTGTCTTTATGGACATGGGTTTCCTTGGAAGATTTATGTGTCTTGAGTGTTTGCACAAGGGGGCATTGATGATTCTCACCGAAACAGGGTGTATTTTGCCTGTGCGTAATTTCATAACAGTACCGACCGATGGTTTCCTCCTTCTCCAGCCCCAATTTGTTCAGCAGGGTTTCATTGATATCCAGAATCCGATAGTCGGATCCAATGATCATAATGTCTTCCTGAATAAGCTCATTGATGAGAATATCATTCATGGCCCTGTTTCGGTGGTATTCCCTTAGTTTTTTTCTCATTGCAATTTTTTCAAAGGCTCTTATCAGGGCCAATTCCAAGGCGTCATCGTTGATTGGCTTTGTGATAAAATCGGTGGCTTCAAATTTTAAACTTTTTATGGCCAGATCTAAATCCCCATGGCCGGTGAGCATTATGACCTCTGTTTCTGGATTTTCGTGTTTAATTTTTCGAAGAAGCTCGATACCGTCAATGCCGGGCATTTTAATATCGGTAATGACCACCGGGATGTCGGCATTTTTGAATATGTTTAGGGCATCCGCCCCATTTTCGGCGGTAATAACCTTATAGCCGATATCAGATAAAGATATATTCAGAACCTCCCGGATATCCGGTTCATCATCCACCAGTAAAATTGTTTTTTCCATCATTCAACATCCTCTATAGGAAAAGTTATACTAAAACAGGTTTCTCCTTCTTTATTGGTCGCCGCTGTTATGTCTCCGCCGCAATCTTTAATGATACCATAACTGATCGAAAGGCCGAGGCCGGTCCCTTTGCCGACTTCTTTTGTGGTGAAGAACGGCTCAAATATCTTGTCTGATATATCTTCAGGAAGCCCTGCCCCTGTATCGGTAACCTCGACAACGACCGTTTCTCCCACGAGTTTTGTTTTAAGTGTGATCTTTTTGGTGCCCAAGGGCGGCTCGGAAGACGCCCACTTTTCCTCGATGGCGTCCCTGGCATTTAAAATAAGGTTTATAAAAACCTGTTCCAACCGGCTGGGATCTGCCATTACCTTCGGCAGTTTTTTATCAATATCCCAGACCACGTCGATTCCTCTGGCTTTGAGTTGCTGGCTGAAAATTTCAAAAGCTCTTCCCAGCACTTCGTTGACCTGAACCTTACCCAGAACCACATCCGATTTTCGGGAAAATTGTCTCATATGATTGATAATTTTGGCCGAACGGTCAACATTGTGGTCTATCATCTCAAGCATGTTGTAAAGAAGATCATTGTCGATGGGATTGTTTTGATCCAATTTTTTTATAAAGAAATTACTTGCGGTTTTAATGACCGAGAGCGGTTGATTCAATTCATGCGCAATGCCGGTGGCCATTTCTCCCAGCGTTGCCATTTTGCCGGCATGAATGAGTTGATGTTCGACGTCAAGCCGCTTGGTAATGTCGCTGGTGGTGACAAGCAGCACTTTTTGTCCCAAATACTCCGACGGCGAAATCCGAATCGCCACAAAAAGTGTTTTGCCGTCTTTATTGACATGTTTCACTTGGTTTACGTAAGCAGATGTCATTATTTTGAAAGCATAATGGTCTCTTTCCTCATCGAGGAATAAATCCAGAAAGGATCTTTTTGTGATCTCATCCTTTTCATATCCGTAAACATGGGTGACACTTTTATTGCAGTCGAGTATTTCAAGAGTATTCACGTCCAGTACAAAGACGGCGTTAGGGATATTGTTGAAAATGGCGTAATATTTTTTCTCTGATTTTTCAAGCCGCTCTTCAAGTTGCTTCATTCGGGTTATGTCGAGGCAAACTTCCATGACAGCAACGATTTCGCCCTTTGCGTCCAAAATTGGAGACGTTCTGGCAAGCCAATACGTTCTCGTCCCGTCTTTACTCAAGCCGGTTTCTTCACCGTAATGGGACAGGCCGTCTTTAAATGTTTTTTCAACCGGACAGATCTTACATTTTTCATCGCGCTGTTTATAAACACAATAGCAAAAATCGTTGGGAGTGGGATTGAAAGTTTCCGCAAACTCTTTATTGTAACTGATCAGCTTAAAGTCTCTGTCCTGAATCGTAATCAGACAGGGTACAAGCTCGAACAGGTTCTGGTATTCATCCCTCTGTTTTTTAAGTGCGGCCTGCTTTTCAACAATTCGTGTGCCCATCTTATTTATGGCAGTAAACAGTTGGCCCATTTCATCGTTCTGATTAATCTCGATAACGTTTGAATACTCACCTTTGGCAATAAGATCGGTTGTGCTGATCAGCTTTTTAATGGGCTGATTTACAAATTTTAATACAAAAATGAAAATAATGGCGGATGTTACCAGGAAGGCAAAAACAGCCAGAACGATGATACCGTTTTCAAGAAAAAATATCTCTTCATCTGTTTCTTTTAGTGAAACAACAACATCGAGTGCTCCCAGTATCTTCTTCCCCTCAGGATGCACATGGCAGGAATCCGACGAACAGCCGGTATTGTTTCGGATCGGGCTGATAATACCCAAGAGGCGGTGACCTTGTGAAGAATGAAATATTCGTGTCTTCTGCACCAGAATGAGTTCAGACAGAGGGGGGTCCGACCGGTGGCATACATCACAGGCCTCTGCTTTTATGTTTGTGGTCACATCGAGTTCCGAAGGCCGGTTTGAAAATTTTATCTGTCCTTTTTTATTGAAAATACGAACGGTATCGATCTCTTTCTGTTTGCTGATGTTGTTTATGATATGGTTAATATCATCCCTTGAGTTGATCATCATCGCATAATGGGCGCCGAGGATAATGGTATTGCTTAATCTGTCGGTTCCCTCCATAATGTCTTTCATGACCTTTTCCGTCTGATATTTAATATTGAAATAGGCCCATGTAGATATGCTCAGGAGTAAAGTCAGACCCACGGAAAGGATGAGTTTTGAGACCAGGTTAATACGAAGATGTTTAAACAATTTGAACATGGTTTAGCGCTCGTTATCCCTTGTTCTGTTTCGGTCGATGCGAGTTATACGTTTAACTGCAAGCGGTGCTTCTGGCCATTTGAAATTTTATAGGGTTCCGATCATCAAGATATGTATTATCATTACAATATAATTTTTTCAACAACTGGTCATGACTTTCAGATTAAACCGTCTTTCCAAAGGATCCTTCAGCATTAAATGAGGTGTTTTTTCTTTAATCTTGCGAAAAAATTTGTTAGGTTTTATTATTTCAGGATCAGAAGCGCGCGTAAACATTAATTTAGGAGGTTAGTCATGGGACCAGAAGACTCCGACATTGGGGGCAAATTTAATGCAGACTCGGAAAACGACCAGTATAACGAAGAATATTCACCCTGGAAAAAGAAAGAGACGGGAAAGTTCGGATCTAATCTATTTAAAAAACCCGATGGAATCCCGCTGTTCAGATTCGGGATAGGATTTTTGATTCTGGCCATACTCTTGATCCTGCTGTTTACCAGAAGCCGGAGCACCACAGTAGACGACAGAATCCTGGCCATAGAGAACCAGATGACAAAGCTTGAAGAAAGCATCGCCAAGTTTGAAGCGATCAATGACAGAGTTGCGCAAATCTGGGAGCAGGCCCAAACTTTTGAACAATTCAAAGAGCGTTTCGATCGTTCCGAAGCATCTCTGATGTTAAGAATGGATCATATTGCGAAAAATCTAGACAGCATGCAAAAACAGATGGGCAAATCCAGCGCCCGGACGGCTAAATCCTCAACAACCACAACCGTATCCAAGAAAACCGATGGAAAGCGATTTCACACAGTTAAACCGGGAGAAACATTGTATAAAATCGGTCGTCAGTATGGTTTGACGGTGGAAAAAATGCGCCGTCTTAACAAACTGGCCGACGGCGCAGTCATTCATCCGGGGCAAAAACTTAGGGTGAGTCCTTGAAAGCGAATCGATGCTTCGTGGGAAAATAGTTTCTGTACACATCGGCGAAACCATCTTCAGTTTAATGGGCAGGCAAAACAAAGGCAGGGTCGTTTGACTCTGCCTTTACAATTTAATGATTTGCAGTGGATCGCTAATAAAATCGTTTAGGTACAGCAGGGCATCAAGGAAATGTTCATGGCGCATTTCTAGTCGTCGAACACCTTGTTTTTATCAGAAATTTTATATCCCAATGCCAAAATAATCTTTCGCTGTGTTTCCATTCGGCAAGGCATTCCATTTTCAATCCGTGTAATGGTAATGGGGGATATGTTGGCTTTTCTGGCGAGTTCGGCCTTGCTCATCATTAGAGATTCTCTAATTTTTTTTAAGGTATTTTTGCTCATTTGGCTGAATTTCACAGGAACATTGTTTATCAGAGTAATTGTTAACAATATCATAAGCTTGTAATTTGTTAATGTCAAGTAATTTATATATAATTTATATATAATTCTGTCGAATTAGAACATATTGTATTTTATTAAAATAAGTTATCTATATGTTGTGCACCAACAGATCAATATGTCCCGTAAATTCCAATTGTTCCTATAAAATTTCTCCTTTGGGCCCGCTATCTATCCTGGAATCGCTATCCGAATTTTTAAACTTCATCGCCGTTGAAAGATGATCGCCCCATAATCGAGATGAATGCTAAACACCGTTTAAATAGAATTTATCGATATCTTTTATTCTGACCTTCTGTTTGATGTTCTTTGTGAGCGATTCGGGCTAAAGGCGCTTACCCCGATCGAGGGTCCGGTATTGAACCGCTTCGGAAATGTGGTCGACCTTTAAATCGGGTGCGTCGTCGAGATCGGCAATGGTGCGGGAAATTTTAAGGATTCGGTTGAAGGCTCTTGCCGAAAGGCCAAGCTTGTCGATGGCAGTTTCAAGAAGTTCCGCAGAGGCATTGTCAATTTTGCAATGTTTTTTAATATGCCGGTTGATCATCTGGGCGTTGCAATAGATTTTCGTTCTTTTAAATCGTTGGATCTGGCGCTCTCGTGCAGCGGTAACACGGTTCTTGATATCTTCCGATGATTCCGCATTGGGCTCTCCGATCAGGTCTTTATAGGCAACCGCCGGAACTTCAACGTGGATGTCGATCCGATCCATCAAAGGACCGGATATCTTGGATCGATATCGGTAAATTTGCGGATACGTGCACCGGCACTCATGCCTGGGGTCGGAAAAGTACCCGCAGGGGCACGGATTCATTGCGGCCACCAGCATAAAACTCGAAGGATAAGTTATGCTCAAAGCAGCCCGGGAAATGGTGACCATAAGATCCTCCAAAGGCTGTCGGAGAACTTCAAGCACATGCTTCTTAAATTCAGAAAGTTCATCTAAAAACAGAACGCCGTTATGTGCCAGACTGACTTCGCCGGGTCTTGGAATGTGACCGCCGCCGATTAAACCGGCATCTGATATGGTGTGATGCGGAGACCTAAAAGGCCGTTTGGTAATCAACGCCTCGTCTTTTGGAAGCATTCCGATGACACTGAATATTTTAGTGGTCTCAATGGCTTCTTCGAATGTCATCGGCGGAAGGATGGTCGGGAGACGTTTTGCCAGCATGGTCTTTCCTGAGCCGGGGGGGCCGATCATAATGAGATTATGCCCGCCTGCAGCTGCCACTTCTAAGGATCGTTTTGCGTGCTCTTGGCCCTTGACTTCGGAAAAATCGACATCAAAGCTGTTTTCATTTTTAAATATGGATGAAACGTCTATTTTCCCAGGTTTTATTTGAGAGAATCCGCGAAAAAAGCTGACAATTTGTGACAGTGTTTTAACCGGCAGAACGGTGATTTTGTCCACAACCGACGCCTCGCGACCGTTGTCATAAGGGACGATTATTCCTGTGTAGCAGGCACTTTTGGCGAACAAAGCCATGGGAAGAGAACCTTTGACAGGTTTAATACGACCGTCCAGAGAGAGTTCACCCAGGACAAGATATTTGGATATGATCTCCTGAGGTATGATCCGGGTTGCTGTGAGTATCCCTAAAGCGATGGGCAGATCGAAACCGGTTCCTTCCTTTTTTATGTGAGCCGGAGCGAGATTAACCGTGATTCTGTCATCAGGGAAGGTATAGCCCGAATTATTAATGGCAGACTTGACCCGTTCTTTGCTTTCTTTTACAGAAGCCTCCGGGAGCCCCACCGTCGTAAATGTGGGGAGCCCTGGAGTAATGTCGACTTCCACTTCCACCAGAAACGCATCAATTCCAATAACAGCGCTACTTAAAACCTTTGCAAGCACGATTCCTCCTTTTTTAAATTCCAAAAATTCTCGTGGAACGAGTAAAAGAGATCTTTTGCAAAATTGTTAAGTTTTAGTAACATTAAAATTATTCTTGTAAAACAAGAATAATCTATATTAGGGTAAATTTTAAAGTTTTACCTTGATTTTTGTTATTTAGTATTTATTTTTCAGAATCTTAGCAAAATATGCGTCTCGATTCAAATAAATCTTTAAGTGTATAAAGCCTATTTTCCATGTATTTTAAACAAAGAACCATTTCAGCGCCGGTGAACTGCTCGGGTGTGGGTGTCCATTCGGGGAAGAAAGTGAACGTGACCATTAAGCCGGCACCGAGCAATCATGGTATTAAATTCATCCGAACAGACCTTCTGGATTGTCCTGGCATATCCGCACATTTTAATATGGTTGTAGATACAAGCCTGGCAACTGTTATCGGGTATGAGGGCTTTATTATTTCAACAATAGAGCATCTTATGGCCAGTTTTGCCGGCCTTTCCATCGACAATGCCCTGGTGGAGATCGATGCGTATGAGATGCCGATAATGGACGGTAGCGCCGGTCCTTTTACTTCATTGATAAAATCAGCAGGGGTAGAGGATCAAGACGCGCCAAAATGTTTTTTTGTGGTCAAAGAGCCGATCGAGATTAAAAAAGACGGAAAAATGGTCGGCATATATCCACATCCGAGTTATAAGATAACCTGTACCATCGAATATGATCACCGCCTAATAAAAAAGCAGTCCTATTCTGTGGACATGTCGGATCATGTTTTTGAGCATGAAATAAGTCGAGCCAGAACTTTTGGCTTTGTACATGAATACGAATATCTAAAACGTCACGGTCTGGCCCGTGGCGTTTCCCTGGAAAATGTGATCGCCATTGACAATGAGGATGTGCTCAATGATGAGGGCTTGCGATATAAGGATGAGTTTGTGAGACATAAAATCCTCGATTGCATCGGTGATTTTTCACTTCTGGGCATGCCTATTTTAGGTCATGTGGTCGCCAGCAAATCCGGCCATGCCTTCAACCATGCTTTTCTTAAAAAATTCTTTGCCCAAAAAGAATCATGGGAAACCCTTATAATCAACGATCTAAACGAATTGCCTTCCGTTCAATCAAAATCACTTGCCATTTAAGAAGGTATCCGCTATTAATTCATTTTAGTATCCTTTGGAGATAATTGCTAAAATTTCGCTCTTTAATCCGAGGCATTGAGACTCATATGTTTGGGGAAAAATCTGAGTCGGGTTAAAGCTTGATTCGGCATGCCACTTTACCGGGTATTGATCGGTCAATATTAATGACCACTCCGATATCTGTTACGCATCGAAAAACAAAATTGTAACCATGTCATTCATGAATCGAAAAACACTCGCACTGCTCCTCGCCATCGTCTTTTTTGTTCAGAATTTGGCCTTTGCCCAAGATGCCAGGTTGACAGATATAATCGTCACAAATACACAGGACGACCTTCTTGTTTATCTGAAGGTTGAAGGTGCCTTTAGAGAAAAAATGAAAAAGGCCGTCTTGAGTGGCGTTCCAACGAACTTTTCATTCTTTGTCAGTCTTTATAGAGTCCGAAATCTATGGTTTGACAAAAAGATAGCAGATATAACGATCACAAATATGATTAAATACGACAACCTGAAAGAGGAATTTACCATAAAACGCACGTGGGAAAAAAGTGGACCGCGGGTTACACGATCTTTCGATGAGGCCCAGAAATGGATGGCGGAAATTGACGGTCTCAAAGTTGTCTCTCTCGAACAGCTTGAAAAAGGAAATCAGTATCAATTACAAGCCAAAGCCGAACTCAGCAAAGTAACCCTTCCTTATTATTTGCATTATGTCCTCTTTTTTGTTTCTCTCTGGGATTTTGAAACCGACTGGTTTACCATAGATTTCACCTTCTAAAACAACCGGTTATTATGAGCGACAACAGATATAAAAAATCAGCATCTTATATCTCGGCAGAAGAGC
Organism: Desulfobacterales bacterium; assembly: GCA_035529735.1. Classification (GTDB taxonomy): domain Bacteria; phylum Desulfobacterota; class Desulfobacteria; order Desulfobacterales; family UBA11574; genus JAAXQD01. The sequence goes on from DATKWE010000125.1 coordinate 19,887, forward strand.
GGAAACGGCGAAAGCGTGAAGTCATTATCAGTGTTGTAGTCATTGCTGTAATTGCGCTGCTCACTTTTGCCGAAAACAGGATCATGCACTTTGGCGCCGGTATCCCGGTTTCCAATACCATTCTGATGTTTATTCTGATAAACATTAATTTACTCTTGCTCATTTTGTTGATCTTTCTTGTCTTCAGAAATCTGGTAAAGCTGCTTTATGACAGAAAACGAAAGGTTATGGGGGCAAAGCTTCGAACGAGACTTGTGGTGGCTTTTATCGCGCTTTCACTGTTGCCGACCACTGTTCTTTTTTTCTTTTCCATAAATTTTATTACCACCAGCATCGAATTCTGGTTTAACGTTCCTGTAGAGCAGGCCCTTGAGAATTCATTGCGTGTGGGACGAAGTTTATATTGGCATGCTGAAGAGACCAGCAGCTTCTTTATGGAAAAAATATCGTATCAGATAGAAGCGAAGAAGCTTTTAGATCCAAAAAACAGAAAACTTCTTTTCCGCTATATACAAATCGTCCAGCGTGAGTTTAATTTTAATGCGGTAGAAATTTATTCAGCGAATGCCGATCGTCTTACATTTGCCCTTGACCCGGAACTGGAAGATAAGCCCTTTTCTGTGATTTCCCCCGACAATCTCAAAAAAAATATACCGCTGAATAGTGTCAGGACCGTTTCCGAAAGGATATCTTCCGGTGAGCTAATCAGAACCATCGGAACCATCCCCTTTGGCGTAACGCTCGCGGATGCAAAGGCCTTTGTGGCGCTATCCAGTCTGATGCCACCGGACCTCGCAGAAAACATGACATCAATTTCAAGGGGTTTTGAAGAATACCAGCAGATAAAACTTCTTAAAAAACCGATTCAGATTACTTACTACATAACCCTCTCCATCGTGGCGCTACTGGTGGTATTTTGTGCGGTATGGTTCGGCTTCTATCTTGCTAAAACAATTACCATACCCATCAGGGAGCTTGCTGAAGGAACCCGTAAGGTGGCCGAAGGAGATTTGAGTTTCAGCATCGGGATGGTGGCGGATGATGAAATCGGAAGTCTTGTCAACTCTTTTAACAAAATGACCAAAGATTTGCGGATCGGCAGAGATCAACTTGAGCTTTCTGCCCGTCTGCTTCGAGAACAGAACGTTGAGATTGAAAAAAGACGGCAATACATGGAGATCGTACTCAAGAACGTGTCAGCCGGTGTTATAACGCTGGACGCCGGCGGTTTCATTTCAACAATTAACAAATCGGCTGAAAAGATGTTGAATCTCAAATCTGAAGATATTATCAAGAAAAGTTATAAAAAAGTTCTCGGTGGAGAGATGCTGGATCTTGCTGAAGAAGTTATCGAGCAGCTGAAAACGTCACGAAATGATGCGGTTAGATTGCCGTTAAAGCTGACCATAGACGGACGTCCAATGAGTTTTTTGATGCATATAAACGCCCTTAAAGACGACATCGGACAGCATATGGGGATCGTGGTGGTGTTTGATGATCTGACGGAGCTTGAAAAGGCTCAGCGTATGGCCGCCTGGCGCGAGGTTGCAAGAAGGATTGCCCACGAAGTTAAGAATCCATTAACCCCGATATCGCTTTCAGCCCAACGCCTTAAACGAAAGTATTCGGATCAGATCAAACAGCCGGTTTTTGATGAGTGTACGCAGACCATTACGGATCATGTGGAACTCATACGGAATCTTGTGGACGAATTTTCTTCGTTTGCAAGATTCCCCACGGCAAATCCAAAGCCCTGTGATTTACCGCCCATCATTGAAGAGACATTGGCATTATACAAGGAGGGGCATCAGAATATCAATTTTAATTTCAAAATTACAGAGGATATTCCCCGCCTTAACCTTGACCGGCAGCAAATAAAGCAGGCGATGATCAATCTTGTCGATAATGCCATCGGTTCCATAAGGACTGAAGGCAATATTTTAATAGTACTCACCCATGATCCAATTCTGAAAATCGTTCGATTAGAAGTTGCTGATGATGGGGTGGGCATTTCCGATATCGACAAGACACGCCTTTTTGAGCCATATTTTTCAACGAAAAAAGCCGGAATGGGTTTAGGACTTACCATCGTAAGTAGTATTGTTACGGATCACAACGGAATGATACGTGTTCAGGACAACAAGCCCAAGGGCGCCAAATTTGTTGTCGATTTGCCGGTGTAATTAACAACCAAGGAGCTAAAATATGTTTCCTTCTATTTTAATTGTAGATGACGAGCCTTCCATACTTAAGTCTTTAGGTGGGCTCCTTTCAGATGAAGGCTTTGGGGTCGTAACTGCCGCCAATGGGTATGAGGCGTTGAAGATCGTTGAGACCGAATCGCCGGATCTCGTGTTGCTCGATATTTGGATGCCGGGTATCGATGGTATTGAAACATTAAAAGAGATAAAGAAGGACAATCCGCACATACAGGTCATCATCATATCCGGACACGGAAATATAGAAACCGCTGTAAAAGCCACAAAACTGGGTGCATTCGACTTAATCGAAAAACCACTCTCCATCGACAAAGTCATCGTGTCGATCAATAACGCATTAAATTTCAGACGGCTGGAGGAAGAAAACAGATATCTGCGCAAAAAGACTTTAGAAAAAAACTCAATTACCGGAAACAGCCCCCCCATTGCCGCATTGAAAAAACAGATCGCCGTTTCAGCACCGACAGAGGCATGGATATTGATCACAGGGGAGAATGGAACCGGCAAGGAACTGGTTGCACGCACCATACACCAGCTCAGCTCCAGAGCAGAGTATCCCCTAATTGATGTTCACTGTGCTGCAATTCCGGAAGAACTCATTGAAAGTGAACTGTTTGGCCAGGAAAAGGGCGCGCTTTCCAGCTCTATCGCAAAAAAGATCGGCAAATTCGAACTGGCCAATAAAGGAACGATTTTTTTTGATGAAATTGGTGACATGAGTTTAAAGACTCAGTCAAAGATTCTTCGGGTTTTACAAGAACAGCAGTTTCAGCGGGTCGGTGGCAGCAGAACATTGAGTGTCGATGTTCGGGTCATTGCATCAACCAATAAAGATCTTGAAAAGGAGATCGAAAAGGGTACTTTCAGAGAAGATATTTACTACAGGCTGAATGTAATCCCCATAGAGGTGCCGCCGTTAAGGAATCGTTTCGAGGATATTCCCCAGTTGGTGGAAATATTTTTAAATGAATGTGCCCAACAGAATCGGAGTAAAAAGAAGGAGATAACCCGGGAGGCTCTGGAGCTGTTATGCAAATATTCATGGCCTGGAAATGTCAGGGAGTTGAAAAATTTGGTTGAGCGTCTGGCCATTATGGTTGGAAAAGAAGTTGTCGATGAAGCAGAGATCCCTGCGCCCTATAACCCAAATTCAAGAGACGGGACGGCATCGATTGAAGTACAGCTTTTTTTGAGCGATTCTTTAAAAAACGCCAAAAAGACTTTTGAAATCGAATTTATAAAAAGAAAGCTTATGCAAAACAATAACGATATCACCAAAACCGCTAAATCCATCGGGGTTGAAAAGGGTTATTTGAATAAAAGGCTTAAAAGCCTGAAACTATCCGTGAAATAGGAGACCAAAGGCTGAACATACGAAAGAGATATGGGATTGAGAATCATCGGTGGCGAATTTAAAGGAAAGAAGCTGTACTCGGTCCGAGGTAAAACAATCCGGCCCACGGCTGACCGAACGCGAGAATCGATGTTTAATATCCTTTCCCATCGAGTTCCGGGGACGGATGTTCTGGACCTGTTTGCCGGAACAGGGGCTTTAGGTATCGAGGCCCTGAGCCGCGGGGCTGAATCAGCGGTGTTTGTAGACATCAGCAGAGGATCTTTATCGGTGATACGGCGCAATGTCGAATCGTGTGCGCTCGATGACCGGGCCAACATCATTAAATGGAATATTGAAAAGAATTTAAATTGCTTAAAAGCGATGAGAACGGGCTTTGGTCTTGTATTTATAGACCCTCCTTACAACCGGAATTTGGTAAAACCGACCCTCTTCAATTTGGATCAAAGCAAATCTTTGGGAAATGGGTCCTGTATCGTTGTTGAACACGCTTCTCTGGAACCTGTTCCGGCAGATCTTTTAGCATTTGAGCTTACAGATCAGAGACGATACGGGAAAACGCTTGTTTCATTCTTAAATTATGTGATATGAGAAATTTTTTTAAAAATCGTCACTGTCCGTCTGACATTCGCTTAGCGGATAACAACTAAACAGACAGCCCCCGGCTTACGCTTCTGTACAATTGGGGCTATACATCACACCGGAGAAGGAAGATAATAGATGAAAAAAATTGCCATATATCCGGGGTCCTTCGATCCTGTTACAAACGGTCATGTTGATATTGCGCAAAGAGGACTCAGACTCTTTGACAAAATTATTGTCGCCATCTTGAGCAACCCGGGAAAAGATTTTCTCTTCACCGTCGAGGAACGGATAGAGATGTTGGAGTCAAGCTTTGAAGAATATCCCAATATTGAAGTGGGAACGTTTGACGGGCTCCTTGTGGATTATGCGGCCAAGAAAGATTCGATTGCCATACTGCGGGGGATGCGCGCTGTCTCTGATTTTGAATATGAATTTCAGCTAGCGCTCATGAACCGCAAGCTAAACAGAGAAGTTCAGACCGTCTTCCTGATGACAAGCTTGCGATGGATCTTCACCAGCTCGTCAATAATAAAGGAGGCTGCACAGTTTGGCGGCGATATTAAAGGCATGGTGCCGCCCATTGTCAACGAGAAATTGAAGGCAAAGTTCAAACGAACTAGATAGACACATCACCCAAACGAAACGTCCTTGTCCGGCAACTCGATTTCCTTCGGGAAATTATTAAAGAGTTCATTGCGTATCCGACATTGAGCAAATTCCCTTCATTGGCACGCACCCCATTGTGATGATTTTGTCACAGATCTTCATCAAATCTTCCGTCAGGTTTCTTTCTCGTTGAGTGAGTTCTGAATCGGCGAATGTATTGCCGTAATAGGCGTTGATGATCTGTGTCGAAGCGGTGTCGAGGATCTCTATAAATCGCTTAAAATGACCGGCCTGAAGGTAAAGGGTCGCGTCGTTGACAAACAGGATCGCTCTTTTTTGCTGATGTAATTTTACGAAGAGTTTTTCAATGGCTGTTGAATTATTTTCGGCCAGCTGCCGGATATGGTTTTCGTTTCTGCCGGTAAGACGGGGCGCTGAGATGGATGTCGTTAAATAGACAAGCGGCTCATCCAAAGGCGGTTCCATTTTCCCGCCGACGCCGCGTACGGAATCCGGGGCAAGGTCGAGTACTGCGATATTTTTCCCATACCCTGCCCTTAAGAAGCGTTGCAGTATCTTCAGCGTTCGGCCGGTCTTACCGGAGTTGACGTCTCCCACGATGAGGGTTCGGCGATCTATATATTCTTCGATGGCGTCCATTATTCCCTATTTATTTGAAATGAATCTGGCGCTTCTTTACATCCGCGTGAATATTTGATTGGACATGGTTTTCAGACCACCAGCACCAGACCGATCAGGCTGGCGCATGGAACTGCATCTTGTTTGGACTCATGTCCGATGGGAACAAGCTCCCATCCCACCCGGCGTGCGATGGTGAAGACATCGAACCCGCATGCTTCCATGGCCGGCCGGGCTTGGAGGGGATGGGCGCAGTCCAGGCCTTTCAGAACGGAACAGGACGTATGGGGCAGACACAGGGAACACTCGCCGGCCGCAAACCCAATGGCCAAAGGGAACCCCATGTAAAAAGCACGGCCTTCCAGTTTGGCGACAATTTCTTTATGTTTGAGTTCGGTGGCAACATGCTGTTCGCGCCATTGGTCCCCCACGAAGTTTTCAACCTTGGCATCCAGCTGCAGTAAAATTCCGTGCTGGAATTCCGAGACAATCCGTTCCGTAACTTCCGGAGTCAAAGGATTGTGCGGCGGACACATGATACTGCTGCCATAAAACTTGCATGCCGGAATAAAGCACTTGGCCCAAGCGGTGGTCCGAATCACCAGGTCCGATGTCGGTATAATCACCGCCCGGTCGGCCCCCAGGGTTTCGGCAAATCGCCTCAGTTCTTCCAGTTTTTCCATAGTGTTCATGGGGATTCCTTTCTGAGTTCAAACCGTTCAGGTCGTTTTCCTTGGCTGCACCCAGAATCGTCAAAAATGGGTGCCGTGCCGCTTCATGAAAGATTCGGCTTATCCGGACCAGACCCCGGTTTTGGCCAGGATGAAGCGCACGGCGAGCAATGTCGTGATCAACAGGGCCGCGCCGCCGATGAGATTGAGCAGCCATCCGTTGCAATGCTCTTTGGCCCAGTCCTTCTGGTTGAGCAAGAAAAGCAGAATAAAGACCACCAAGGGCGTACCGCAGAGACCCAGGGCCAGCATGACCACCAGCAATATCAAGAAACTGCCCTTTACCAACGGTCCCACAAGGCTAATCAGACATCCCAAAAAAACAGCAACCTTGAACCGGGTATCGCGAACGCTGATCGTCCAATTCATTTTGTCGGCAATGAAATAACCGCCAGCCAGATAGGTCGGCAGGATGGTGGAGAATACGGCAGCCCAGAAACCCGCAAGAAAAATACCATGGGCATAAACGCCCAAAACCGGTTTGAGGGGTCGGGCCAGATCAAAAGCTGTTTTGACTTCGATTCCCTGGGGACAAAGAACCGAAGCCGCCGCCACAAATATGCTGACACTGTAAATACCGAAGGCTAAGAACATGGACAGAAAGGTGTCCGTCCAAGCAAGACCCATGTCGTCCGGTCCCCAGTTTCGGGCGTTTACGTTATAGGTATGCATGGCGATGATGGTAATGTGAACGGCACCGCCCATAATTCCGGCCATCATCAGTGCGCCTTGCGAACCCGTGGTAAACGTCGGGACAAGCCCTCTGGCCATCCCGCTCAGGTCCGGCTTTATCATGATCACGGTGACAACAAAGCAGCCCACCACAATGGACACCAGGGTCTTGCAGGCCCTTTCCACCCAACGGTACCCTCCCACGCCGACCAGGAGAAAAATCAGGACCACATAGATCAGAGACCACCAGGGCGTGAACACCCCCGTGACAAGACCGGTGGTGCCCACAAGGGCCTTCATCAACACCGCGGCCGCCAGCCAGGTCGCCAAAAGCGCATCAACCATCAAGATCCAGGCCCATACGTTGCCCCAGCGCTCCTCCACGATAGCGATAATCCCTTTTCCACCGATCAGCCCTACTTTGGCTGCCATGAATTGCACCACAAAGGCTAAAAGAGCGCTTAAAACCACGACCCATAACAACTGGTACCCGTAATGGGCGCCGGCTATGGATACACTGGCCATAGTGGCCGGCCCACAGGCCACCGCGCTGATAACCCAAGCAGGCCCCATCTGCCGGAAAAATCGGCCAAAGGAGGAGGGTTCACGATGATCTGAGTTGTTTAGGGATTGCATGTGGAAACCTCTTTCGAAAAAGTCGGTTAACGCTCATTCAGTGTTTAATCCGGCTCTATCATATAAATCAAAAAAATGATGTGTGGGGCCATGGCCTTGCCCAATGGACAGCGAATGTTCGATGGCACCGGTGATGTAGACCTTGGAAAGGGTTGCGGCTTCAAAAAAACTTTTACCCAATGCCATATTGGCTGCAATGGCCGAAGAAAATGTACACCCCGTGCCATGGGTATTTTTGGTTTCCACCCAATGGCTCTTCAGTTCCTTGTATTCCAGACCATCGAATAGGATGTCAGTGGCGCGATCTTCTTCAAGGTGTCCTCCTTTGACCACCACTTTTTTGGCGCCCAGCTTCAGGATGTCAGGAGCCGCATGTTTCATGTCATCCACAGTGGCGATTTTTCTGCCGGTGAGCGCTTCGGTTTCGTAGATGTTGGGCGTGACGACTTCAGCCAGCGGGAAAAGATAGTGTGTCAAGGCATCCTGGGCATTTTGATTGAGCAGGCGATATCCGCTTTTGGAAATCATCACCGGATCGAGAACGATCGGCGGTGGTTTTACAGCAGTCAGTGCCTTTGCGATAGTCTGAATCAGCTCGATACTTGAGACCATGCCGATTTTCACGGCATGGATTTCCATATCATCAAACAGGCAAATAATCTGATCGTGCACAATCTTTGGCTGTATCTCCTGAATGTCATAAACTTTCTGAGTATTCTGGACGGTTACAGCGGTGATGGCACTTATACCGAAAACACCATGTGCTTGAAATGTTTTTAGATCAGCCTGGATTCCGGCACCGCCCGAAGAGTCGGAACCCGCAATGGTAAGGGCGACTCGCATGAAAAACCTCCTGATCCGATGTGATCGTTAAGAATTTAACACGAAAGCACAATATCGATAAGGGGAATTGAAAAACGATGAAAAGAATGGCGGAGTAAAAACGTCATGCATGGTTCTCCGATTTCCCTACGACAGTGCTAACTGTATCAGGTTCAAAGGGTATGCTCTCAGTTCTGTAATAAAATCAGAACACCCCCATCCGGATTTTGATAATCCCCTATCAGTCTGAAAAAAAATTAGCAAGTTTTTTATTATCGCCCAACCGGTTACATGTTTGACAAACCGAAAAACTCATGTTAGCAATCAACCATTGAGTCACTGGGGGAGCTGATGCAAATCGGCTGAGAGGAGGCTTAAGGCCTCGACCCCTGGAACCTGATCCGGATCATGCCGGCGTAGGGAAGTTGATAAAAACACATCTTTATTTTCCTCTCCTTTCTCCGGCATCGATCCATGCGGAAAAAAATTCCATCGTTTAAGGCACAACTTCAGTAAAACTTCGGACAATCTGTATATTGCATGATGAATAACAGCACCAAAACCTTTGCCGGGCATGGGAAACGTCCGTCTGCGCCGAGCGTTATTCTGGAAAATGTATCTTTTTCATATCCCGGCGAACAGATCTTTCGCTCTTTGAATTTTACGGTGAAGAGCGGACAGTGGACATGCCTCATCGGTCCCAGTGGTTGTGGGAAATCTACATTGCTCAGATTGATTTCCGGCACCCTTCGTGAGAACTTTTCCGGTAAAATTCACTTCAGCGACGGCAACAGCCATACTGGACGTACCGCCTGGATGGCCCAAAAAGATTTGCTGCTCCCCTGGTTGAGCGTTCTGGATAATGTCTGCCTGGGTTCACGTTTGCGGGGCGAAATGTCCGATCAAAAACGGCGAAGAGCGATTTCACTGATCGAAGATGCCGGCTTGGGCGAATATTCAGATTCACTCCCTTCAGAGCTTTCCGGTGGCATGCGTCAGCGCGTGGCACTTTTGCGTACGCTTATGGAAGAACGTTCTGTAATCCTGATGGACGAACCGTTTTCAGCACTCGATGCCTTGACAAGACTCAAACTTCAGGACCTTGCAGCAAGAATGGTTGAAGGTGCAACCGTTTTAATGGTGACGCATGATCCCCTGGAGGCATTACGTCTTGGACACAGGATATACGTGATGACCCACCGGCCCGCAAAGCTGAGCGAGGTCCTGATTCCCCCCGGATCGCCGCCGCGCAAACCCGGTGATCCTGCAATTATATCTTTACAGGCAAAATTGCTCGACCGGCTTGTGGGAGGGGCCAACACATGAGGATAGTACGTCTTATTTTCATATCCGTTGGATTGGTCCTGGTATGGCAGACAATTGTCCTTTTGACCCACGCACCCCCCTATATTCTACCGGGGCCCGTAAATGTTGCTAAAGCAGCGTTGACCCATGCAGGGCCCTTATTCGATCATGCCATGACAACGTTGTTTGAAATTATTGCCGGCTTACTGCTCGGAACGTTATTGGGTGCTTTTAGCGCGCTATCCATGATTGCTTCTTTTTCTTTAAAAAGATGGCTGTTGCCCGTACTTGTCATCAGTCAGGCGATCCCTGTATTTGCCCTTGCGCCGCTATTGGTCCTCTGGTTCGGCTACGGCATGAGTTCAAAGATTGCAATGGCGGTCCTGATAATTTTCTTTCCGGTCACAGCGGCGTTCTATGATGGATTGCGCAGTACAGAACCCGAATGGTTGGAGCTTGCCCAGGTAATGAACGCAAAGCCGCTTGCGGTTATTCGGCATATCCGGATTCCTTCGGCACTGCCCGCATTCGCTTCAGGCCTGCGGGTCGCAACCGCTGTTGCCCCCATTGGCGCCGTTGTCGGGGAATGGGTCGGGTCCAGCAAAGGCCTTGGTTTTTATATGCTGCACGCCAATGCTCGCATGCAAATCGATGTCATGTTCGCGGCACTGGTCGTTCTCGGGGTCCTTGCCCTGGCCATCTACTTTTCAGTGGACAGGGCAATGATAAAAATCGTTTATTGGCAGAAAGAAGAAACGGAATAAGAGGAGACGAACGTATGAAACGAATGGTCTTAACATTGTTTTTCACAATAATGGCCCTGTTGGGAGGGGTCTCCACGGGGATACACGCCTCAGAAAAAGTAACGGTTGTGCTCGACTGGTTTGTGAATCCGGACCATGCACCGCTGTTTGTCGCTTTAGAAAAAGGATTCTTCAACGAGCGGGGACTGGATGTCGAATTTCAAGTTACTTCCAACCCGAATGATCCGCCAAAACTGGTTTCAGCCAAAAAAGCCGACATTGCCGTGTCCTATCAGCCCCAGCATTATCTTCATGTTGATCAGGGCCTACCGGTGGTTCGAATCGCCACTTTAATCGCAACCCCATTGAACACATTGGTCGTTCTGGCAGACAGTGATATCAAATCAATTGCCGATCTTAAAGGAAAAACAGTCGGTTATTCAATCGGTGGTTTTGAGACCGTTATTCTCAAGGCCATGCTCAATACCCAAGGGCTGTCCCTGGACGATATTAAACTGGTGAATGTTAATTTCTCGCTGTCTCCATCCCTGTTTTCCGGAGCGACAGATGCAGTCATCGGCGCCTATCGAAACTTTGAATTGAATCAGATGGATATCGAAGGGCGGCCCGGCCGGGCCTTTTTTGTCGAGGAACATGGAATTCCCCCCTATGACGAGCTGATACTCATTGCCCATCACGATAATGTCAAACAACCAAAATTGAGAAAATTCATAGATGCAATGGAGGCCGGTGTTCGGTTTCTGGTCAATCATCCGGAAGAAAGTTGGAAGTTATTTGTTCGTGGACGAAAGGATCTGGACAATAAGCTGAATCGTTTGGCATGGCGGGATACACTTCCGTGTTTTGCGCTTCGCCCGGGTGCCCTGGATCGCGCCCGTTATGAGCGCTTTGCAAAATTTCTAAAAACCCAGGGCTTGATTCAGCGAATACCACCGCTCGATAGTTATGCCATCGAATTAAAATAAGGAAATAAAGTGACGTTATCGAACGATTTGTGGCCAGCGAACCGGGACCTAGCCCAGGCCGCTTTTGACAGTGTCAGCCTTATTGTTTTCTAATTTTAGTGTCGCTTTTTTCTGAATATTTTTCCAGACGTTTGAAACGGTTCATGGCTGATTTTGCAAACCGGCCAATGACTCGGGGCAAGTCGGAATCGTTCCATACGGAAGTGAACGAATCTGAAGAAAATAGACGCTGGTTCATTTTGTAATACGGCTCACGGTCCAAGATAAGGGTGATGTCTTCACGGCCAAAATCGATTTTACCCTCAAAAATATTTTTACATAATTCCATGATGGTGTGGGCGAAAAAATTTACCACATCCTCGGTGGACTCCGCCAAGTTAAGTTTTTTTCTGAAATCTGGAAGGACTTCATTCTCGTACTTGGTAAAGGAAATCTGTTTTGCCATGCCATTCCTCCTTTTTATATTTGGAGTGAAAGAGATTTTTTGGGTTGATCGGACCAGGTTTGGCTTCTTGCATGATAGGGTCGTTAAATTTCCAGGCGGAGGCAGATGATAATTTATAACGTATTGGCATTTAAGTTAAAACGAAAACAGTTATCCTCATTTCTTAGTCTTTTTTAAATATCATAAAGTAATTATTTTATCAACATTATTTATTTACAATTAGGATAAAAGCGCATCAAATTTGACGCCGATTCCCCGTGAGTCCACCCTAACGATTTTTCCCGTGATTTTGATCGGGACTTCACCGTTGGTAACAGAAAAGGTCATTGAAAGCTCTTGCCCGACGAAGAAAGGAAGTTGCGTGTCAATATACAGTCCCTCAGCGCTTAAATTTTGAATAAAATCCGTAAAAGCACATTTGTTGCCGGCACAATCAACACGGATAAAGGTAGATTTTCTTGGATGTTTCCGTCTCTCTTGGTATTTGGGCCGCCATTGTATCTCCAATTTTTTCAGGAGGTTTCTCGTCTCTACTTCGGGCATGTTAAAGATTAATTCAAACAAACGGCCCCGGATTTCAGTGATGCTTAATTTTTTATCGTTAACTGTCATCGGCTTCTTTTCTTACTTTTTTAAGATTGAAGCTCCCTGCAGCACTGCAAAGCGGTATTAACGCTGCGCTCCAAAAAGCTTTCGGGGAATGTGCTTGCCCTGTTGAATCCCCGCAATTCAACGGGGCGAGCTGTTGCAGTTCATCGATCGAGCGTCGTATCGTTTCAGTGCGCCCAGGAACCCGGTTATCGTAACGGAGATCATCCATCCGCTCAAATACATTTCATCAACAATACCCAGGATTTTCGGCCTCCCCCCATTCAGGGTTGTTCTACGAAAAAAGGGGCTGCTAATTAAGCTAACCCCCTATGATCATTGGTGGAGCTGAGGGGGCTCGAACCCCTGACCTCATGACTGCCAGTCATGCGCTCTCCCAGCTGAGCTACAGCCCCATATAAAAATTGAAAATTAACAAAAGGTGCTATAGGTGTCAATAATTATTTTGCCCGAAAATTTACGTCGAGAAGGTGTTGACAAAAGTGATGATGAAAAATAGTATAGAGGTTTCACAAATTACAACTTGCTGAACATACAAGATTTTACCCTAAATGAGCGTCAACGCTATTGAGACGATCTATAAAAAAATAAATGTTATATAAGGTATAACGATGGATCCGAAATACTTTATGGGAATACCAAAAGCTTATACCTCACAGGCCAAAGATAACGGAGCCTTTAGGGAGTTTGATGCCACTGAGCTTTACTGTCCAAAGTGCAAACGCCCGGTCCCGGTTCGCAAACGCCTTCTGCTTGTGTTGCCGGAAGGCGATAAATATGAATATCTGTGCGGGTTCTGCTCCGAGTCTGTTGGATATAAGATCGATCGGCAGTTGAAACCCCCAACGGTCATTGTCTAAACTGAACACAATATGTAGGTAGAAAGGAATTTTATGCTCAGGTTAATGCGGAAACAAGCGGGCAGCTGGCTAATCAAAGTACTTTTAGGTGCTATTGTCATCGTGTTTGTATTCTGGGGTGTCGGAAGTTTCAGGTCACAAAGGGGCGACAGGATTGCGACAGTCAACGGTGACCCGATTACCCTGGATGAATATAGAGATACTTTCGATAATCTTGTTGATCAGTTGCGCAGAAGATTCGGGAACAACCTGGATGAAGATATGATCGAGAAACTTCAGATAAAAAAGCAGGCCTTAAATCAGCTGATCAACAACACGCTGTTGCTCCAGGAAGCCAAAAGGCTTAAATTTCGAGTCTCCAACACAGAGCTTACCAGCGCAATTTCGGAAATCACGGCTTTTCAGAGAGCCGGAACGTTTGATAGGCAACTTTATAGAAATGTTCTGGAGCGTATGAGAATGACCCCTGAAGAGTTTGAAGCAGCTCAAAGAAATGCGATGATGATTGAAAAATTATCGACGCTCGTTACCGGTGGTATCAAAATTTCAGACCAGGAAGCCATGGAATGGTTCAACTGGGCCAATGCATCTGTAAATATCGATTTCGTACTATTCGAGCCCGACCATTACAAAGATGTCAACCCTTCTTTGGAGGAAACAAAAACATTCTTTGAGAGTCATAAAGAGAATTATAAAACGGAAGCGATGGTAAACGTCCGTTACGTGCATTTCAGCCCGGACACATATCGTTCTAAAGTGACAATTTCCGATGAAGAACTGCTTGAATATTATAACGAAAACCAGGAAACGTTTAAAACACCGAAAAATGTTGAAGCCAGACACATTCTGTTAAGAGTTGATGAAAATGCCACTCCAAAAGCCGTGGACAAGACACAAGAAAGAGCTCTCGGCATATTGAAATTGGCCAAGGAAGGCAAAGATTTTGCCGAACTGGCCAAACAGTATTCAGAAGGGCCGACACGAGACAGTGGCGGATACCTTGGCACATTCACAAAGGAAGCCATGGTTAAACCCTTTGCAGATGTAGCCTTTTCCATGAAAGCCGGAGAAATCAGCGAACCGGTTCGCACGCGATTCGGATGGCACATCATTAAAGTTGAAAAGGTAAATGAAGCATCTGTTCTTTCTTTTGACCAAGCTGAAGCGCAAATAAAAAAGAAATTGACCGAAGAAAGGGGAAAAACGCTTGCTTACGACGAGGCAGCGGCGGTGTCTGAGGTTTCCTTTGAACAAGACGATCTTTTAAAATTAGCAAAAGACAGAAATCTGAAAGTTTTAACCACGGATTTCTTTTCAAGAAAAGGTCCGGAAAAAGGGATAAGTACGCCCTCAAAATTTGCATCGATTGCGTTTAATCTCTCGGTTGGGGAAATTAGCGATATCCAGGAATTCGAAAACGGATATTATATTATCCAGCTTATGGATAAAATTCCGCCGAAGATACCCGAATTCACCCAGGTCAAGGAAACGGTCAGGGCGGACTGGGTCGAGGAAAAACAGGGGGAAAAAGCAAAAGCGGATGCAAATTCATTTCTGGCAGCTTTAAAAAACGGCAAATCCATGGACGCGGAAAGCAAACAGTTTAATTTAACGCCGGCATCCACCGGTTTTTTTAAGCGCAGTGACTCAATTCCTAACATTGGGCCTGAACGCGAGATTTCCGAAACTGCTTTTCAGCTGACCAACGAAAAAAAATTGGCGGAAAACGCCATAGAAGGTGCCAAAGGATATTATATTATTCAATTCAGCGGCAGAAAAACACCGGAAGCTGAAAATTTTAACAAGGAAAAAGGCGACATTGAGAAAAGACTGTTAGCGCAAAAGGAATCCAGAACGTTTGATGCGCTGCTGACACAAATTAGAAGCAAAAGTGATATTTCCATTAAAGAGGAGTTTTTGAAATAGATTTTTTTCATTCCTGATCCGGGTTTCAAAATCTTTTGCGCCTTGGTTTTCTCTTTTTTCCCCGAATCAAGCGCCGTACCGCACCGGACAAAAATGACATTCTAAAGGACCGCCGATGAAAAATGAAAGCTTCAAAGATCAATGCTCTGATATGACCAAAGCCTTCCGTATAGAAATCCCCTGTAAACTCGCCGAAAGAGTCGAAGCCTATACGTCTGCCAACAATACGACACACAACAGTGTCGTGATCGAGGCGTTGGATTCCTTTTTAAGAAATCAGACAAACAGGGTGGATTGAGGTGTTACAGTATGTACCGGCTTCATTCATGGCACCTACCCATCATTTTAATATCAAGGGAATTAAGAAGTGAAAAGAGAATATTTATTTTGAAGGAAAGAAACGTGTGTTGGATTAAAACCGTCGGATACCTTTGGGAGAATCGGTTTTTCTGATTTGCGCGGTCAGACAGGCAAAATTTATCATTCTCCGATGATCTTCACAAGAACTCGCTTGCGTCGTCTACCGTCGAACTCGCCGTAAAATATCTGCTCCCAGGTACCAAAATCGAGTTTTCCATCGGTTATTGCAACAACCACTTCCCGGCCCATAATCTGTCTTTTCATGTGAGCATCCGCGTTGTCCTCTCCCACATTATGCTTGTACTGGGACACCGGTCCGTACGGCGCCAGTTTTTCAAGCCAGACCTCGTAATCATAGTGAAGACCGGATTCATCATCATTGATAAAAACAGAGGCGGTTATGTGCATGGCGTTGCATAGTACAAAACCCTCTTTAATACCGCTTTCACGCAAACATTTTTTAACTTCAGGCGTAATATTAACAAACCCCCGGCGGGAAGGTACTTCAAACCACAATTCTTTTCGATAGCTTTTCATTTTGCCCCCCATTCGGTAATATTTGTCCTTTGATGTTAAAGGGAATGACGCGTTGAACGGTACCGACTTTGTATTGAAAAGAACAAGACCTTCTTTTACGCTGCTTTTTTTAGAAGCCATTTTTTGACCGGGGCGTAATATCGACAACCGCCTGCCGGGCCGGCACCTTAAACCACAGTGCTTCCCGATACGCTTTCATTGCCGTTCCCACTGTAGACTTCGTCTGATGTTTGGGATATATTCTATTAGATAATTATTATCAATCATTATATAGTGCCCATCCACGAATCTTTGAGGCATAATGACGTATCCAATTCAGAAATGAGCAATTTTTTTCGTCGAGCAAGGCCGCACAAGAGTTTGCGGGGAGGCATACTGGGCGTACGCCGCAGCCGGAAACCCGCGGAGAACGCTGTTCGGCGGAAAAAGAGTCATTTATGGATGAACACTATCTAATTGAGACACCCCCAATGTTTCATAAACAAAAGGACCGGTCTGGCAATAAAAGCCAGACGAAGAGGCAGGCGGATGGGCAAAACAAAAAACAGGCCGATAAACCCGGTGCACAGCAGAAAGAAATTTGTGACAGCCGTTGTCGCAAATAGTGCAGGAGAGATTTTTGACCTTCATGGATATGCAGCTGCAGGGATGGCCGACGCTTCCCTTGTTCCCCTGACATTGGATGACACGATTCCTATGCCATTCGGGGGAGAGCTTATGATGATGCCGGACAGAAAGCCTGTTCTTTACAATATTGGAACTCAGCAGTTTGAAATATTGGACAAAAATCCATACACACCCGGAGAACCGATCTTCCCGGTTGCTGCATTTAATTCACCCGGTTTTGTAATTTCTTATGTGAGCGCATACCGAGAGAACACGGCTGCCGGATATCTTCCCCTGTTTTCATACGGGGCCATCGGATGGCACAAGGGCAAATTCAGATCCGCAGTGATACGGGTGGATAGAGAACGGCGGCAGGATTTGCGGTTGATGAAAACCGAAGATGTTGTTGCCGGAATCGCTGACATACAAAAGAAAATCCCGGACAACCGACTGGAAACCCACCTTGAAAAATGCGCCATGGAATACGGCTGTCCGGCAGCCAAAAATTTCTTTCTGGGAAGGTATGAAGCACCGCTACCGACGTCCCCACGATGCAATGCACGCTGTTTTGGCTGTTTGTCCCTTCAGAAAAACAGTGAAATTCCGCACAGCCAGGCCAGAATTAATTTCAAGCCGTCTTCTGCAGAGATTGCAGCGGTGGCCCTTTTACACATACGGCGGGTAAAACGAAGCGTTGTCAGCTTTGGACAAGGGTGTGAAGGAGATCCGTTGCTGGCCGCCGACGTCATTGCACCGGCCATAAACAAGATTCGCTCCGTGACCGGTCGCGGCACCATCAACATGAACACCAACGGGAGCAAGCCACAAACGCTGAAAAAGCTGTTTGAAGCAGGCCTCGACAGCATCCGCATTAGTCTCAACAGTGTCAGAAAAGACTGCTATAATGCATATTTTCGACCCAACAGTTACAGCTTTTCGGATGTTATAAAGAGCATTGAAATTGCACTGCAACTGGGGAAATTTGTATCCATTAATTATTTAAATTGCCCCGGATTTACGGACACGCCAAAAGAACTGGAAGCGCTGACTGAGTTTTTAAACCAGCATCCCATAAACATGATCCAATGGCGAAACCTGAATTTTGACCCAATGAGGTATTGGGAGATTATGTCTGCGGTTGCTGACCCCGGCATACCCTTGGGGATGCAACATACGCTCAATCGAATTAAAGAATCTTTTCCGAAATTAAAATACGGATACTTTAATCCTCCAAAAGAAAAGTTTAACGCAAATTGATTCTAAATGGTCACTGAGCGAGCAAAACGGACTTTTTACGAAACCATCAAAATTGAAACGGTTAAAAAACATGCGCTGGATAGAAGCAAAGGTTATTTTTGATTTTGAAGACACGCAATTGGCCACGGATCTTATTTCCAATCTGTTTTATGACCTTGGCCTGCAGGGCGTCGTCGTCGAGGCGCCGGAAATCGACGCTTCGGAAGATTGGGGGGACGATGCCGTAATCCCCGAACATTGGGCGGTGATCGCCTATTTTCCCGATGATGAGCAGTCTAAAAAACGACGCGAAACAATTGAAAAAAATCTGGAAAGGCTTGAAACAATAAACGGCATTATATCCCATACAGTTTATGCCAAGATCGATGAAGCAGACTGGACTGAAACATGGAAAGCTTTTTTTAAGACCGAGAAAATCACACCCAACATTGTGGTGAAACCCACCTGGAAGGAATATTTCCGGAATGGTGATGAAATCGTTCTTGAGATCGATCCGGGCATGGCTTTTGGCACCGGAACCCATCCCACAACATGCATGTGCATCACCATGATTGAAAAATATCTTAAAAGAAGCGGTTCTTTTCTGGATGTGGGAACCGGTTCAGGCATCCTTATGGTTGCGGCGGCAAAGCTGGGTGCAAGCAAAGTCTGGGGAACCGACAATGACAGCGTCGCTGTTGATGTTGCGTGTAACAATATGATTCAAAACAGAATATCGCAATCGACCTTTAAAATCCTAAGCACCCATCTTGTGGACACGGTAACCCAGCGGTTCGATCTGGTGGCTGCCAATTTAACAACAGCGGCGGTTTTTAGCCTTCTCGATGACATCAAAAGGGTTCTGGCCCCAAACGGCCTGTTGATCTGCTCGGGTATCATGGAAGCGGACGAGAAAAAAGTTTTAGAAAAGATGGCGAATCTGAGCTTTGAAGTCATTGAGGTACTTATCAAAGAAAGCTGGGTTTCATTTGTTTGTAGGCCAATGTAACGGAATTTAAAGGCGTTCCGAATTGCTTTTAAATTTTAAATGATTGGTTCTAAAAATTCGGAAATTCCTTTACCGCCTTCATTTTATCGGCGGGTGTTGAATTAAGCATGTTTGCAGCCTGCAAATCTCCATGCGTTCCAAGAAGACCAGAGATCCAATATGTCGAAGTAATTTCATGGCGTTTTCCTTCTATGCCGTCAGTTTGCTCATGAACGACCGGTAAAAGATAAGGAAACCGGCTGCGAAAAAATATCCCCTGCAGGCGGATAGCAAAAGAACAATTAAGCCGCCCGGAATTTGTGATCGGGTGCAACCGGCCGGCTATCCATTTTTTCCATTAATTTCAATATTCGGTTACGAATTTTAAAAATCTTTTTGGGGGATATCAAACTCAAATTGTCAACGCATATCAAATGGGTATTCCCGTATGCTCGGTTTCCGATGGATATAACTTCCTTGACCGCTTGTTGAATGTCCGACGCCTTGAAATCATCATTAACCAAAATCCGTTCGCAAAAGAATTCATAACATACCAATGGCCTTCCGTACTCCAAGCGGCATCCATAAGGACTCATCCAACCATTTTTTTTATCATACCGAATATTTTGAAGCGTTATTAAATGACTCAAGAATTGGCTTTCTATAGATTCTCTGCATATTTTTTCTTCACAGCATCTTTTTTGGCATTCAAAGCAAAATGTATTTGATATTTCACTCACTCTCTTCAAGATCTCTTTCTCGAGGGATATATAGCTGTGAAATAAGCTTGATAAAGGATTAGAATCTTTTCCATTCATAATTTGACACTTCAATTTTATTACGTTTTTTGTCGAAATAGGCGCAGTATCCAGTCATTGTGTCACGAATCTGGTCAATGTAAAAAGAGTGAGCGATTATCCCCTTCCTCTTTAATTATTTTGTTATTGAAGGATATCATCACTTACCTTGAACAAGAGTTTTGTATTTATTCGGAGTTAAAATATGGTATGCTCCTGTGGCTGTTGTACATATAATACCCTCACTACTTGATAGTGTTGCTTGCATATTTACTTTTGCCCCTTCCTTTGACATTACTCGACATGTG
>DATKWE010000126.1:0-35585 GCA_035529735.1 Desulfobacterales bacterium
GCGCGTTTTTGGTAATTCGCAGTTATTTTTCCCATCGCACTGTTCGGTTGACCCACTATTAACAGAAAAGAAGACAACCGGGGACTTCTTGCCATAGTGCTTGATGACTTATACCAGTTAACCAGCGTGGTTTACATTAGATAGTGTCGATTTTTAGAAATTATGTAGAATCCCATATATTGTGGTCTGCTTAAAATTTGAGAAATGCAGATATCTAATCGGTATCAAATAAAATAAAAAACCCCACTTCTATCTAGAAATGGGGTTAAATTCATCACATAATGCTCTCCAAGTGTGTTAAGGATTTTATAAGATCTAATTGTCAAAGTACAAGGCAAGCCAAAATTGAATTACATTAGAGTAAAAGCAAGTAAGATATCAGAAAAGAGAATCAGATTGTATGTGCAGGTTAACCAGTTGATAACAGATAACTTTTCCAACTATCATTTCTCATGATATGGGTAACATGTCAAGGATATTTAAAAAAATGGCACATTGTAGTAGGTTAAAGTCCTGCTGTATATATCTATTGTGATGATAAAGTGTAATCATGGGGACGTCGTGCAGAGGGTAAAGGACAGAGGCCAGAAGTCAGGGGTCAGATGTCAGAGTGCAGTATCGGGGGACGTTCGTGCAGAACATGCACAAATCTTTTAAAATAACATGCAGATATTTTCAAAAATGTGAAAATATCCATAACCTCAAAAACCTGCGATATGTCTGACAGATCCGAGCTTGGCACTGATTGCATATGGCTGCAATGTACCACAGGTTTTCGAAAGCTCAATATCGTTGTGATATCGTCCAATGAAATTCCAGTGTTAAGAAATCCTTTAACTCAATTATGGGTTGATTAATTTAATAAAGTGGTACACTGCAGTACACAAAAACGAGAACAAAAACAAAAAGCCCGGCCGGTGGAGCAGGGCTAACTATTTGAAATGGCGGAGAGAGAGGGATTCGAACCCTCGGAGGAAGTTTCCCCCCTCACTCGCTTAGCAGGCGAGCGCCTTCAGCCGACTCGGCCATCTCTCCGGGTTTCCCTTAAATATTATGCGAGACAATTGTCATACAACAATTTTGAAAAACTTCTTGCCTATATGGAAAACAGATCTGGCGGAGGGAGTAGGATTCGAACCCACGGAGCTGTTACACTCAACGGTTTTCAAGACCGCCGCTTTCGACCACTCAGCCATCCCTCCGGTATTATAATGTCTAAACGATCAATCGAAATTAATTATCATCTTGGACAAAAGAGGTCAATATTTTTATTTTTGTTGGTTGACACGACCCGTTTTTTATGATTTCCGGAAAATTAATAAAAAATCAATTTTTTTAACAAAGATCGAATACAGAAACCCCACTGTATTTAAGGGAGATCTACACAATGAAACAAAAATATTTAATTTTAAAAAACGAGGATAAAACCAGACTGGTCATCAGAGAATATGCCGAGCTGGATAAAGAAATGTTTTCACTGGTATGTGAGGAGACATTTGACGATGAGGTCGTAAAATCGGCAATTGGAAAAGGCAAAAATGCGCTGATCGCGACATTGAGGACTCAAAACCTGTTCCCCATCGGCATATATGCAGAGAAAACAGCTGCAGCAGTTACAAAGATATACGAATCCGGTGATGATCAGCCTGTTGAGCTTTTTTTTGATGACACGGATCTTTTGAAAAAAGATGGGAGAAAATTCCCGGTCCTGGTTGACCTTGAAAACGAGGACGTTGAAATCGACGGACTGCTTGATGATGAAGATATCCCCGAACCGAGTTTTGACGATGAAAATGACGATATAAAAAAGATTACCTCCCCTCTAAAAATTTCAGATGATGATCCCGTTGATATCGACGACGAGGATTAGAATAAAAAGCCAACACAATCTCAAATGAGCGTAAAACTCGGATTCCTGACGGAGTGGGAAAAAGCATTGCCCATTCCATATTCAATTTTACAGGGTTCAAAATATTAAGTTCTTCTCCAATTTAGTTGGAGAAGAGGGTCCAAGGATTCAAGGGGTCAAGGGGTTTTTCTAAAGACTTTATCAGCGCCTTTAACATTCTTTCGATTTTTGCAATGTCTCTAAACAGAGTTCGTATGATTTTTGCCAGGCTTTCAACTCTTTGTAATTCTTTAGCATTTTTATCCGCCTGTTTTGTGGCGGGTCACTCGACCCCTTGAATCCTGGACCCTTTGGGATCACACCGGCTCAATTGGAGATGACACACTTATTTTACCTCAATTAACTACAACTAATCGGGAGATGATCCTTATTTCTTAATTATTTATCCGGTTGCAGTTGCCGCAAAAAACGCTGTGTGATCCGGTGAATCTTGATGACAGCGGTTTGGGAACTATTTTTTTGAATCGTTTTTTACAAAATTATCCCTGCATTCTTGGCTGCAAAAATATAAATCCTGTCCGTCGATTTTTAAATCTACGCCGTCTCTTCTGGTGAAATATACGCCACAATAGGGGTCTTTAACCATGACGTTGTCGATCTCGCTTGCTTTTTTACCCGATACCGTTTGGTGTGACGATGGTTCTTTAAGGACCCAGGATTTCAGAAACCTGTAACAAAGGTATACAATACCCAATAGGATTAATAATCGCATCGATACTCAACAATCCTTTGCTCATTTTCATCAAGGACATCCAGCAGCGCTTGCATCTCTTTTTTTAAAACAGGATGAACGATCGTTGGATCTATATCACAGATTGGTCTTAATACAAAACGTCTTTTGTGCATTCTGGGATGAGGAACGATCAGTTCGGATGAATTCGTCACCAAATCATCGTACAAAATGATGTCCAAATCGAGGACCCTAGGACCGAATCTTATGGAACCGTCCACACGTCCGGCATCTCGTTCTATGGATTTAAGTGTTTTTATCAGCTCAAAAGGGGCAAGGGTGGTTTCAACCTTGACCACGACATTTATAAACCAATCCTGGTTTTTGTAATCCACAGGATCGGTTTTGTAGAACCGCGACCACGCTTTTTCCACTGCATTTTGGGTGTTTGTAAGGGCAGAGATCCCGTTCTTGCAATTCAACAGTTTGTCTCCGATGTTGGAACCGGCCCCAATGTATGCGGTATGAACGCCCATGGTTTAATTTTTACAATCGTTTTTCGATTCCATATAATCCGTCAAAGAAAGATGCCGGAGTCCGCCGCTTGAAAATCAGGAATTGTCTTTCCATGCATCTTCAAAGAGTTCTGCCCTGTAAATGACTCGGGCATCCCCTTCCAGGTAAATGTCCTGATAGGTGGCATCTCTTTCTGTGTAATAGATCTTGAGATGTCCACCGCTCCGGGTCAAAACATTGATCGGAGCGTCGATCTTCATCTTTCGAGCCATGATGAGCGCACCCGCAACGGATCCGGTCCCACAGGCCAATGTTTCATCCTCAACACCACGCTCGTAGGTTCGAATTCCAATGGTATCCTCTGTTATGGGGCAGATGAAATTAACATTGGTCCCGGCCGGAGCAAACATATCGTGAAATCGGATCTCCCGTCCCATTTTAACAACCTCGACATCGTCAAGGGTGTCTGATATCATCACGACATGGGGCACACCCGTGTTGATGCTCGAGACGGAAATTGAACGGTCTTTAAGTTCGAGGGTATAATCCGTTTTGAGATCTGACGGATCTGTCATTTTTATTTTAACGCTCTCGCCGGCAACCCGGGCTTCAACGATTCCGGCCCCGGTCTCCAATGACATCTCCGGTCCGGCAATACCGTTTAAATATGCAAAACGCGCAACACACCGCGCACCGTTTCCGCACATCGCTGCAACACTGCCGTCGGAGTTAAAAAACCGCCATTTGAAGTCCGCACCCTCCGTGTTCTCCACAAGGATGAATCCGTCGGCCCCTACGGACATTTTTCTACGACACACCTTGACAATAAAATTTACCAGATCGGTTTCATCGACAATTTTATCGCGGTTGTCGACGATGATAAAGTCGTTGCCGCTGCCGCTCATCTTATAAAATTCTATTTTTTCCATATCGTTCAATCACCTAAAAACGGCGGGATCGATTCGCAGACGACCAGATCCTGGTAACTCTCGCGATTCCGAACCACATGAAAACTGTCATCCTTTACCATGACTTCGGCCACCCTTGGCCTGGAGCAGTAATTGGAACTCATGGTAAAGCCATAGGCCCCTGCGCTCATCACCGCAAGAAGATCGCCTTTTTTTACATTGTGGATCTTGCGGTCCAGGGCCAGAAAATCCCCGCTCTCGCAAATGGGACCCACGACATCTGCCGTGATCAGGTCGTCTTCAGCGCGCACAACCGGTTCAATGGCATGAAAAGCCTTGTACAATGTGGGACGCATCAGATCGTTCATTCCGGCATCGGCAACCACAAACTCTTTGACCCGACCCGATTTCCTGAAAAGAACCTGTGTCACCAGTATTCCGGCATTTCCGACGATAACCCTGCCGGGTTCCAAGATAAGTTTTAGATGGGTACCTTTAAGGGACTCGACGATCGCCCGGGCATATTCACGGGGATGGGGCGGTGATTCATCGTCATAGGTTATTCCGAGACCGCCCCCCATATCCAGATATCTGATTTCGATTCCCATATGGCGCAGTTCATCGATCAAGCGCTTTATGCTTTCCAGTGCTTCAATAAAAGGTTTTGCTTCTGTTATCTGTGACCCGATATGACAGTCGATACCCACCACATCGATATGGTCGAGTCTGCTTGCAATTTTATACCCTTCAATGGCCGTCTCTGCATCGATACCGAACTTGTTTTTTCCCAGGCCGGTTGAAATATACGGATGCGTTTTGGGATCGACGTCAGGGTTCACCCGAATGGCAACCGGTGCTTTTCGGTTTAAAAGGCCCGCCCTTTCATTGATGAGATCGAGCTCTTCAAGGGATTCTACATTGAACATCAGGATCCCCGCTTCGAGGGCAAAGTCTATCTCATCCATACGCTTTCCGACACCTGAATAGACGATTCTGTCAGAAGAAAAACCAGCTTTTAACCCGCGATACAGTTCGCCGCCGGAGACAATATCGAGTCCGCTGCCAAGGGTTTCAAACAGCTTCAAAACCGCCTGATTCGTATTGGCCTTTGCTGAATAGCATACGAGTCTATCCAGACCTTCAAAGGCCTCATTAAAAATTAAAAAATGGCGCTTTAGCGTCGCATGACTGTACAAATAAAACGGCGTTCCGACATTTTCGGCAATCGTCCGGATTGGAACATCTTCACAATACAACTCGTTGTTGCGATAGGTAAAATGATGCATAATACCTCTTTTTGTTCATTCACATTGACAAACTCGTAAAAAGTCTTTTGTGAGCGATATCGAATCATTTGTGGAAAAATTTTTCTAAGAACCATCCCCTTTTATATTTTGATCCACAGTTTCTTTTACCGGCGGCCTGGGCGGCCCCTTCTTGCCGCACCCCGAAAGAAAAAAGGCCAGCAGAACAACAACAGAACATATTAAAATAAGATTTTTTTTAAACATCTTGGTCATCAGCACTCAAATAAACGCATAAAAATCATCAACCTTCTATTTTTGAAGCAAGTTCTTCTTCCGCCGCCTTTATGGCAGCCCTTACATTTTCTAACGCCGTCCCTCCCAGGGATTTTCTCCGGTTTATCATCTGATCCAAGGTTAAGATTTTGAATACGTCTCGTTTAATATGGGATGAAAAGGATTGTAATTCTTCAAGGGTCAGTTCATGAAGTTCCTTTTTTTTATTCGAGGCATACGCAACCGCCTCACCGACACAGCCATGGGCCTGACGGAACGGTATGCCGGTGCTTACGAGATAGTCCGCCATATCTGTTGCATTCAAAAATCCCCGGGTTGCCGCCGTGTTCATTGCTTCCATGTTAATCTTCAATTTCGGAAGCATTTTTATATAAACCTCAATACATTGTTTTAAAATATCCACGGTTCCGAACAAGATGGCTTTATCTTCCTGCATGTCCCGGTTATACGACAACGGCAAAGATTTCATCATCGTCAATATGGAAACCAGATCTCCAAAAACGCGTCCTGTTTTTCCGCGAACCAGTTCAGGCACATCCGGGTTCTTCTTCTGGGGCATGATGCTGCTGCCGGTGGCAAAGGAATCTGGAAGTTCAATAAAACCGAATTCCGATGAAGACCATAAAATAAGCTCTTCCGACATTCGGCTTAAATGAACCATGCAGATGCTTGCAGCCGATATAAATTCAATGATAAAATCTCTATCTGACACGGCATCCATGCTGTTGGCCGATATTTTTGGGAAATCGAGAAGATTCGCCGTATACGCCCGGTCTATGGGATAGGTGGTTCCGGCAAGGGCTGCACTGCCCAGCGGCATCACGTTGATCCGTTTTAAACAGTCATCGAACCTTTCGACATCCCTTGAAAACATTTCATAATATGCCATGAAATAATGGGATAAAAGAACCGGCTGGGCCCGCTGCAAGTGCGTGTAGCCGGGCATGACAACATCGATGTTGATTTTAGCAAGATCCACCAAAACCTTTTTGAGCATAACCAGTCGCTTTACGGTATTTGAAGTCTCATCCCTCAGATACATCCTCACATCCAGAGCTACCTGATCGTTTCGGCTCCTTGCGGTATGGAGCTTCTGAGCAGTTTTCCCCACTTTTTCCATGAGCCGGGTCTCAATATGCATATGGATATCCTCCAGGCTGTTGTCAAATTGGAACTCTCCCCGGTCGATCTCCCTTTTTATCAGACCCAGCCCTTCGATCAACGTTGTGGCGTCCTCTTCGGAAATAATAGCCGCCTTTGCAAGCATGCGGCAGTGGGCGATGCTCCCTTCAATATCATAAGAATAAAGATGTTTATCTATATCGATGGAAGACGTAAAGTCTTCAACAAGTCTATCTGTTTTTTCAGTGAATCTCCCGGTCCAGAGTTTTTCAGACATAGACACCTCTTTTTACGAAACCCTCAACAATATATCGAGTATGGCCTTGTGCATGTGAGGTTTGTTTTCAGACTGGTCCCAAACAACTGAACGGGAACCTTCGAGGACCTCTTCGCTAATCTCATTCCCCCTCTGTGTGCCGGAAGGCAATGCATTAAAATAACATCGTCGGGAGCATTTTTTAACAGCGCTTCATTGATCTGGAAAGGTTCGAACACATGCCGTCTGCTACTGAGCTCGCGCTCCTGCCCCATGCTCGCCCAAATATCGGTATAAATTACATCCGCATCCTTTACGGCTTCGACAGGATCCGAGGTTACGACAATTTTACCAACGCCTTTTCCCAAAGCTTTTTCTAAAATTTTCCGGTCAGGGAAATATCCCTCAGGGCAGGCCAGGTTAAGATTCAGTCCCAAAACAGCCGCTGCATTTATCCAGGAGTGGGACACATTGTTTCCGTCCCCCACCCAGACGATGTTGATATCTTTATATCTCCCCTTATGTTCGATGACCGTCATAATATCGCTGATAACCTGGCATGGGTGGTACAGATCTGTCAGTGCATTGATAACCGGAATCGATGTAAATTCAGCGAACTCATCCAGCAGATCCTG
This sequence comes from Desulfobacterales bacterium, assembly GCA_035529735.1. Lineage (GTDB taxonomy): Bacteria > Desulfobacterota > Desulfobacteria > Desulfobacterales > UBA11574 > JAAXQD01. The sequence continues at coordinate 7,558 of DATKWE010000126.1, forward strand.
GGAGTATGTCCGAATCGCCAGACCGTCCAGATAGCTTGAAAGCACTCTGGCGATGTCTCGAACAGGTTCGTTACGGGCCATCCGGGGGTCCGCTGCGCCGATAAAAATCGGTGTTCCGCCAAGCTGCACCATGGCCGCTTCAAAGGAAACACGCGTTCGGATCGACGGCTTGTCAAAAATAAGCCCCAGGGTTTTACCCACAAGAGATTTTTCTCTAATTCCGTTTTTGTATCTTTTTTTTAGTTCAATGGCCCGTTCAAAGAATGCCTCAAAATCCTCTACGGTAAGATCCAAAAGTGTCAGAATGTTTTTTTTCAACTCAACCTCACCTGTTGATCGAAAATCTTCAATCCAAAATTTCATCCAGGCATGCCACGAGCGCGTCTATATCGTTTTTTTCAATGGTAAGCGGCGGAATAAAGCGCAAGATATTCTCCTGGATACAGTTTATCAGGAACCCTTTCTCCAGACATGCATCGACGATGGGCGCCCCTTCTATTTCGAGCTTCATCCCCACGAGCAGGCCTTTGCCACGAACATCCACAATCGATTCATGCCTGTTTTTCAGCCATAAAAGCCGTTCTTCAAAATAGGCGCCGACGTTTGAGCAATGCGCTATGATATTTTCTTCTGAAAGCACTTTAACCACTTCAAGTGAAGCTGCGGTGATAATGGGAGTGCCGCCGAATGTCGACGCATGGGCACCCGGTCCGAATGCATCCGCCACGTCTTCTTTGGCAAGCATGGCGCCGATGGGCAATCCATTGGCAAGGGCTTTCGCCAATGTCATTATATCCGGTTCAATCCCGAAATGTTCATAAGCAAAAAGCTTGCCTGTGCGTCCCATTCCGGTCTGTATTTCATCAAAAATCAAAAGAACACCGGTTTCATCGCATACCCGCCTGACAGCCTTGAGATACCCGTCATCGGGACAGCGCACCCCGCCTTCACCTTGGATCGGCTCGATCAAAACAGCGCACGTATGCGGGCCGATTTTGTTGTGCAAGGCATCCATGTCATTAAACGGTACATGGTCGAATCCCTCAAGAAGGGGTTCGAATCCTTTTTTTATCTTATCCTGCCCGGTTGCAGAGAGTGTGGCCATGGTCCGTCCATGAAAAGACTTCTCCATGGTGACGATCCTGAAGCGTTCCCTTTCACCCTTTTCTTTGAAATACTTTCGGGCAAGCTTAATGGCCGCCTCATTGGCTTCAGCCCCGCTGTTGCAGAAAAAAACCCGGTCGGCAAAACTGTTTTGTGTAAGCCATGATGCCAGCTGTACCTGGGGCTCCGTATAGTAAAGGTTCGACACATGCAAAAGGATATCCGCCTGCTTTGCAAGCGCCTTAGAAACTCTCGGATGTGCATGGCCCAGGTTGCACACCGCAATTCCCGCAACAAAATCCGTATACTGTTTCCCGGTTGTATCCCAGAGATTGCACCCTTTGCCCTTGGTAATTACGATTGGAAATCTTTTGTAGGTTTTAGCGATAACCTCATCGGCCCGGGTCATGATATCTTCTTTCATTCCAACACCTTAGCTTTTGATATAATTGCCTGAAAAATCCACCCCTATCCCATTGGAAGGGTCCGGTTTTTAAAGGGTGCAAAATATAAGTTACAAGATATACCGGCTTAAATCCTCGTCTTCTTTGATATCCTTTAGTTTGTCTTCCACATACTTTTTGTCAATAACGACGCGCTTTTCAGTCATGTCCGGCGCATCAAAAAGGATGTCTTCCAGCAAATACTCCATGACCGTATGGAGCCTCCTCGCCCCGATGTTTTCGGTCAGGTTGTTAACCTCTTCAGCAATCATCGCTATTTCTTCAACAGCTTCATCCTCAAAAACCACATCAACACCTTCGGTCTTTAACAATGCCAGGTATTGAAGAAGCAGCGCATTTTTCGGTTCGGTCAGTATTCTTACAAACTCTTTCCGGCCGAGCGAATCCAATTCAACCCGAATGGGAAAACGGCCTTGCAGCTCCGGGATCAAATCCGAGGGTTTGACGGTGTGAAAAGCGCCGGCGGCGATAAAAAGAATATTATCCGTCTTGACCGGACCGTATTTTGTCGTAACCGTACTCCCTTCAACGATGGGAAGGAGATCTCTCTGAACACCTTCTCTGGACACGTCAGGGCCCTGAGTGCCGTTCTTAGCGGCAATCTTGTCAATCTCGTCGAGAAAGATTATCCCTGACTGTTCGACTTTTTTAATGGCTTCTTTTACCACTTTGTCCACATCCACGAGGTTCTGAGCTTCTTCGGCCGCCAGCATTTCAAGCGCTTCACCGACTTTTACTTTCCGTCGTTTCGTACTTTTGGGCAAAAGACTCCCCATCATGTCTTTGAAGTTAAAGCCCATCTCTTCCATACCGACGTTGGAAAAAATTTCCACAACCGGCAGGGTCCGCTCTGAAACGTCAAGGTCGACATACCGGTTATCGAGCTTCCCGTCACGAAGCATTTTTCGAAGCTTTTCCCTTGTGGAAGGAGACGCGTCGCCGTTGTATGTTAACTGTTCAGGCCGCGTCCCTTTTTCATCTCCATCGCTCCGATCCGTCTGCACTCCGGATTCTGGCAGAAGAAGGTCGAGCATTCTCTCTTCGGCAATTTTCCGCGCTTTTTCCTTGACGGCCTCCTGCTCTCTGGATTTAAGCATATTTACCGTAAGCTCGAGTAAATCCCTTACCATAGATTCAACGTCCCGACCCACGTAACCGACCTCCGTAAACTTGGAGGCCTCCACCTTATTGAACGGCGAATCCGTAAGATTCGAAAGTCTTCTGGCGATCTCGGTTTTTCCCACCCCTGTGGGGCCGATAAGTATGATATTTTTGGGTACGATCTCATCACGGAGATCTGCTTCAACCTGCTGTCTGCGCCACCGGTTTCTTAAAGCAACGGCAACAGATCGCTTTGCTTTGTGCTGCCCAATAATATATTTATCAAGTTCTTTAACAATTTCGATTGGTTTTAGAGTGCTCATTTTTTATTTATTTTTGTTTATCGTTGAGTGTTTACACCTGAATTTTGCACGAACCGGGGGCTTTCACCTGCAAGATTCAGGCTACAATTTTTCAATGGTGATCGCATCATTGGTGAATACGCATAGGGACCCGGCAATTTTCATTGCTTCTTTCACAATGTCCGCGGCATCCATATCGGCATGTTTTATCAGGGCTGTTGCCGCAGCCTGGGCGCTGGCGCCTCCGGATCCAATGCCCATGACACCCTCGTCAGGTTCGATCACATCTCCGTTTCCTGAGATAACAAACATGTTTTTTTCATCGACGGCAATCATGATTGCATCCAGGCGTCTCAAATACTTGTCGGTTCGCCAGTCTCGGGCCAGTTCAACGGCACTGCGTGTCAGATTACCATTGTAACGCTCGAGTTTTTTCTCCAGGCGTTCTGATAGGTTCAAGGCATCAGCCGTGGCACCGGCAAATCCGACGATGATCTTGTCGTTATAGATTCTCCTGACTTTTTTTGCCGTATGCTTTATGATGATATGATTCAATGTCACCTGTCCGTCACCGGCCACAGCGACATTGCCCTTGTGTCTGACAGCAAGAATTGTTGTACCATGGAATTTCATCGTTTTTCTATTGTCCTTGTTTATCGTCTTGGATGCGCCTTGTCATAGGTCTCCATCAACCTGTCGATACTCACGTGTGTATATTTCTGTGTCGTGGAAAGGCTTTTGTGACCCAAAAGTTCCTGAACCACCCTCAAATCCGCCCCGGCATCGAGCATGTGGGTGGCAAACGTATGACGCAGGGCATGGGGCGAAACCGGTATCAAAAGACCGCATTCTTTCGATATTTTATCAAGAATGCGGGCGATGGACCGGGTGGTAAGACGCCCGTTGTCCTTGTTTAAAAAGAGCGGCAAATTTTCTTGGGTCCCGATGCCCTTTTCCAGGTGTAATCGCTTTCTATAATCCTGAATAGCATTTACAGCCTTCTTTCCCACAGGCACAATCCGCTCCTGGTCACCTTTTCCGAGCACACGGATTAAACACTGTTCAAAATCCACATCATAGACATTCAGGCCGGTCAGTTCGGAAATACGTATCCCGCTCGAGTAGAGTGTTTCAAAAATGGCAAGGTTCCTCGTGCCCGCCAGTGTATCGGTCTTTATTGAATCGAGCAGCCTGAAAATATCGTCCACAGGAAGGTACACCGGAATCGTTTTTTTCTGTTTCGGCGTCAAAATCAGATCCAGAGGGTTGTCCAGAATAACCCCATGCTTGACGAGGTATCTGAAAAACGAACGGACAGCCGAGAGCTTTCTTGCGATGGTAACCTTTTGATTCTTCTTGTACAAAAACCCCAGATATCCTCTTATCATCAGGCTGTCGACCTGATGGGCCCCAAAGGTATCGGCATCCTTTTGATTCTTCTTTTTTGAAAAGCGGCTATCAAAAATAAAGGATGCAAACTCGTATAGATCGTGCGAGTAAGCGCGACATGTATTTGCAGAATACCCCTTTTCAGAGGAAAGAGCATCGATAAAGGAGCGGATTTGATTTTTCAAAGAAGATGAAATCATCAAAATTCAATCAGCGACTCGAGTTCTTTCCAGGTGCCGACTTCCATAAAGGGATGACTTTCTCTGTTCCAGGGTTGCTTGAAAAGAACGGGTGTTACGCCCGCCTCCTGAAGGGGAAAACATGTTTCAAGTCTGTCTTCCACAAAATAAGCGATATCTTTATTTGAAAGGACATCAGCCTTGGCTTCAAACGAACCGGTTGCAACAACTTCTATGGAACTTGAATCGAAAGGCAGTACACTTTGTATCCACTCATAGATGGGCGCCGCATACGTCCGGGCAGTCACAAACAGAATCGGGCTGTAAAGCCGGCCCAACCGGGTTAAGACGTCTATGGCCCCTGCTATCGGTTTTAATGGGGCTTTATGACTTCCATCCATTATCTTGCCGATAATGGCGCCGATAAGATCCGGCTCCATATCGATACATTCTTCCAGGGTATAACAGGTAATGTCTTCGTATTTGACACGGTCTATGTTATATTCTTCCCGCGCTATATCCAGGAACAACGTCATGGTATCTGCAAAAACACCATCAATATCAAAGGCAAGTGACGACGGATCGATCATGATTTTATGGGTTGCACTCCGTTGGCTTTTATCCCTGTTGCTCGCCGTTTATCGGCCACCGGTTAGTCTGCTTTGCGTGTCTTTTTCTTTAGCTGTGTAATGCGGCGTCTGTAAATTTCGGCCATTTTATTATCATTGCTCTCCAGGGCAGCCATGCGTTTGGCTCTGAATTCCTTAATCTTTTTTTTGATTTCGCGGACAGAGGCTGACGACGTTTTCTTCGTGTCTTCTTCAATCCCTCTTGCCTTTTTTATGGCGCTGATGAGCTCAGGTTTATTCATGCCATAGACGCCTGTAATATCAGGGGTTTGCTTGCCCAACTCCCGCAATTCTTTGGCCGTCATTTTTTCGAGTGGTTTTTCTTTGACTTCTTTTTTCTTCTCGCCCATACGCTGAAAGTCTCCTTTTATAACTTTTAAAAGCACAAGCGGAGGCTGCATAACCCCCGCTGATCGACAATTTGTGTGTGTTTTGAACCTGTTTAATATAAAACCCTAATACATTTTCTAAAAGTTTCAAGATATTATATTAAAAAGAATTTAATTAAACAATTTTTTTCAATGATGTCAATAAATAGATCGCAGTTATTTATCTCCTTCCTTTTTTTCCTTATCCATAATTTTTAAAAACGGTTGGAAAAGATCGATCGGAAACGGAAAAATGGTGGTGGTATTCTGCTCGGCAGACATCTCGCGCATGGTCTGGAGATATCTTAGCTGTAATGCCATGGGGTGGTCGCGAATAATCTCTGCCGCTTGAGCCAGTTTTGTTGCAGCCTGGAACTCACCGTCAGCGTTTATTACCTTGGCACGCCGTTCTCTCTCCGCCTCGGCCTGCTTGGCCATGGAACGCTGCATATCTTGGGGCAGGTCAATATGCTTAAGCTCCACCGTCGTGACCTTAATACCCCATGGATCCGTATGCAAATCGAGAATTTCCTGAAGCTGAGAATTGATTTTCTCCCTTGCAGACAGCAGCTCATCGAGTTCTGCCTGACCGCATACACTCCTTAACGTCGTCTGGGCAAGTTGGGACATGGCATAACTGTAGTCCTCAACTTCCACGATCGCCTTTATGGGATCGATGACTCTAAAATAAATGACGGCATTCACCTTTACAGAGACATTGTCCCTGCTGATGACGTCCTGGGGGTCTATGTCCATGGCGATAAGACGCATACTGACTTTTACCATTTTGTCGACCACCGGAATCAGTATGATCAGTCCCGGCCCTTTTGCCCGTATCACCCGGCCCAGTCTGAAAATAACGCCCCGTTCATACTCGTTTAAGATTCGTATGGCCGCGGACAGAAAAAAGATCGTCACTACCAATACTGTTATTAGCGTATACATTTTATTCTCCCATTTAATTTACGATCATTTGGAGTACAGCGCCAGGATTTACCCGAACAGGGGTTATTCTACCGGTTCCACCTCCAATACGAGGTTAACAACCTTTAGAACTCGAACACGGGCACCGGTGTCGATGGGTTCTTTTGAAGTCGCTTTCCACAGCTCGCCGTGAACGAACACTTTTCCTTGAGGCATAATCGCCTCTTTTACCGTCCCGATTTCTCCCACGAGGCCCACTGCACCAGTCCTGGGCTTTACCAGTTGGGACTTGAAAACCAGCCCGGAAATAACGACAAAAAAACCCGAAATTATACTCAGTGTGGGAATGAGCACTTTCCACGACAATCCCATATCCGTACCATTGTTTTCAAATAACATCAGGGAACCCAACAAAAGGGAGGCAATGCCGGCAATACTCAAAAGCCCAAAACTTGCGATCTTCATCTCCATGATAAAAAAAATAATCGCCAGAATGATCAGGAGAAATCCGGCATAGTTGACCGGAATGGTCTGAAATGCGAAAAATGCCAAAATAATCGCGATGCCGCCGACCACTCCCGGCAGAACAGCACCGGGATGTGACAGCTCGAAATAGAGACCGGCAAGGCCAATCATCATAAGGATATAGGCGACATTCGGATCGCTGATGGTCTTTAAGATCTTGGTTCTTAGACTCTCTTCGAGCACCGTCTTTTTAACGTTATCGAGTTTTAAAACCCCTTTGTCTTCGATCTTGCGGCCGTTAATCTGACGGATCAGATCGTCCAGATCTTTTGCCACAATATCGATGACATTCTCCTTGAGCGCTTCGGTTTCGGTCACGGAAATGCTTTTGCGGACCGCCTTTTCAGCCCATTCAACGTTTTTTTTCCTTTTTTTTGCAATACTCTTTATGTGGGCGACCATGTCATTGACCACTTTTTCGGACATGGTCCCGCCGATTTCCTTACCGCCGGCCCCCACCGGATGTGCAGCGCCGATATTGGTCCCGGGCGCCATTGCAGCAATGTCTGCTGCGATGGTAATCATGACGCCGGCCGAAGCAGCCCTGGCGCCGCTTGGGGCGACATACGATATCACCGGAACTTTGCTGGCAAAAATTGCCATGACAATTGTACGCATCGACTCGGCAAGACCACCGGGGGTATCGATTTGCACGATGACGCATGCAACGCCGTCCTCAGAAGCCTTGACAATTCCCTTTTTCACGAAATCAGCCACAGCCGGATTGATGGAACCCGATATTTTCAGGATATAGATCTCGTTTTCAGCGGCCGAAACATTTCCGAAAAAGCAGAATAAAGACAACAACACGGCGGGTATAACAAACCGTATATTTTTCACCCTATTTGATCGCAAACAAAATGGGAAAGATATGTTATGTGCTTGATGGAGTGTGTATTTTAATGGAATTGAATGCATTTTCATACCGTTTCTATAAATGAGATAGAAATTTTATCCATTTTAATATGCGCTCGCTGTTGCAGCTCAATGATCCAATGCCTTCATCAGCTTCTGCATATCCTCCCAGACATCCCGTTTTTTGCCTGGATTTCGAAGTAAATAGGCAGGATGATATGTGGGCAGCACCCGGATCCCCATATAATCGTGAAAACACCCTTTGAGCTTTGAAATCGGGACGCCGGTTTCAAGGAGTGTCTGGGCGGCAAAGGTCCCTAAAGCGCAAATGAAATCGGGCTTTATCGATGAAATCTGGCGCCTTAAAAAAGGTGAACAGGCCTGTATCTCATCGGGCATCGGATTTCTGTTACCCGGAGGCCGGCATTTTATTATGTTACAGATGTAAACCTGTTCGCGGGTATAGTTCATGGCTTCTATGATCTTGGTAAGCAGCTGTCCTGCAGCGCCCACAAAGGGCTCACCCCTTTGATCCTCTTCATATCCCGGACCTTCACCCACAAATACCAGTCTGGCATTGGGATTGCCGGTACCAAATACGATATTCTTTCGGTGTTCAGAGAGCTTGCAGCGGCGGCAGTCACCCAGGTCCATCCCGACGTCCTCTAGCGTTTCGGCGGAACGACTGTTTTTGTGCCCCCAAGCCTCGATTTTTTGAAGACTCTCCGTTGAGCAGTCAAAGCCCCGGCATCCGCTTTCAGCCAGAAACCTGAGGTAGCCGTCGATACCGTTGAGCGCTTCTTTAAGGTCTTTTTTTGCAGCCTCCGCGCTATATCCTGGATTTGATGTCATTGGGTTAATATTTTCCAAGATTTTGAAATATTAAGTACGTTTTAATATACGATCCAAAAGGATATGGGCCACCGCATCTTTTTCCATCACAGGCAGGGGCTCTTGGGTCCCGTCTTTGTAGAACAGGGTCACCTTGTTGGTATCGGCACCGAAACCCGAAGAAGGTTCGCCAACGATATTTCCCACGATAATATCCAGATTTTTTTCAACCCGCTTTGTTTCTGCATGCTGCTCAAGGTTTTCTGTTTCCGCGGCAAACCCCACGAGTATCTGGTCCTTTTTTCTCATGCCGATTTCTTTCAGAATATCCTGGGTTCTTTCCAAATACAAAACCTGTTCACCTTTTTCCTTTTTTATTTTTTGGGCGGCCGGGTCTTTGGGTCTATAATCGGAAACCGCCGCTGTTTTTATAATTATGTCGGAATGCTCCATATTATCGAACACAGCCTGGGCCATCTCTCGGGCGGTCTGGATCCGAATGACCTTTACATTGTTGGGATCCGGGAGATGTGTCGGACCGGTAATCAGGGTAACCTCCCCGCCCCGGTATTCCGCTGCCCTGGCAACTGCAAAGCCCATCTTGCCGGAAGAAGGGTTACTGATAAATCTGACGGGATCGACAGGTTCTCGGGTAGGACCTGACGTGACCAGTATTTTTTTATCTTTCAGGTCTTTGGTTGACAGGTAATATGCAATTCTGTCCACGATATCTTCAGGCTCGGGAAGGCGGCCGGGTCCGGTGGTTCCACATGCCAGTGTTCCGGATTCCGGGTCTATGATGAAATGTCCATCAGCCCTGAGTGTCTCAAGATTCCGCTGTACCGCCCGGTTTTCAAACATATGCGTGTTCATGGAAGGGCAGACGATCACGGGACAGGTCACTGCCAGCATGAAAGTACTCAGCGCATCGTCGGCAATTCCGCCGGACAACTTGGCGATAATATTGGCCGTTGCCGGAGCAATCACCACGGCATCCGCCGCTTCGGCCCATTGGATGTGCCGTATGGATGCGTCGTCATTTTTCTCAAAAAGGTCGGTACACACCGGTTGACCGGACAAGGCTTCAAAGGTTAAAGGCCCCACAAACCACTGGGCATTCTTTGTCATCACCACCCGGACGTTGGCGCCCTGCTTGACCAAAAGCCTTAAAAGTTCCACACTTTTGTATGCCGCAATTCCGCCGGACACCCCCAGTATGATATTTTTTTCCTGTATTACGGTTTTCATCGGTTTGTCATCTTTCCGGATATACCATGGCTTCGCGATGCCATATAATCTTTCCCTTGAAGCGGGACGCTAAAAAAGAAATCCATACGATTCAGACGGTTCAAAAACTATCTTCAATCATCCATCGATAATATTTTTGAGCTTCTTAAGCTGTTCCAGGTTGTTGTGCGCAAGCAAAAGATCGATCCATCTGCCGAACAACCGGGCAAGATCCTCCGAACCTTTTTCAATGCGTCGGGTCTCAATTTCAGAAAGCGCACCCACTAGATCCGGGTTCCCGGGCTCACGTTCCAAAAGGTAACGATAGATTTCAGCCGCTTTTCTCAAATTCCCCTGGTCCGCAAGGACCTTTGCCATTGTCCGGGTATAAAAGACGTCATCTGTGTTCAATTTTTGCCGGCCTTTTTTGGTTTTTTTACTTTAATTATCACTTCATCTTTACCGATAACACCCAGTTCCTGTCTGGCCACATTTTCAACATATTTGGGATCGTTCTTTAATCGTCCGATCTCGCGGTACAAAGAAATGTTCCCCTGTTTAAGCTCCGCATTCTTTTGTAACAGTCCATCCCTTTCCATTTTCAGCCGATTTAGATCGATCAAACCATTTTCGCCGAAAATAACGAAAAACAGCAATAAAAAAATCGACACCACGGTCAAGGTCATCATAATGCTATTTTTTATACTCACTTTTTACCCATCCCTGTCCTGGCGATAGCCAGCACCTTTTCCAGTTCCCGGCTCTTAAACAACACGGAAAAAGAACCGTATAGCACCAGTCCGATGATGATGCTTCCCAATACCCCGAAAAAAAGGCCGGAAAGCGTTCCGCCTTCAGGGGGAATAATTATGCGTGCCGCTGCCCAGACCACCGTCCCCATAATTCCTGAACAAATCATCGTTTTACAGGCGGACTCCGTAATACTTTTCAACCCTAACGCGCCGAGCTTTGTTCTCAGGGCCCAGACCAGAAGCCCCAAGTTCAGCATCGAAGCCAGGGACGTGGAAAGTGCAAGTCCCCCGTGTCCCATGGGCCCCATAAGAATGATTCCCAGTACGATATTGGCACCAACGGATACTGCAGCGGTTATGACCGGCGTTTTGGTATCCTGCAATGCATAAAATGTCGAAACGACAATCCGTACGGCGGAAAAAGCCCACAACCCGATACTATAGTATAAAAGAGCGTATGCAGTCAAATGGGTTGTCGTTGCATCAAAAGCGCCCCTTTTAAATAACAACGCGACAATCGGCTCCCGCAAAACGATCAGGCCGACCATTGAAGGAATCGTAATAAAAAAAATCAGTTTCATGGCATATGAGAAGGTCTCTCGAACCGCCTGCAAGTCCTTTTTCGCGGCCTGTCTGGAAAGACTCGGCAGAACCGCCGTTGCGGTCGCGATTGCAAATATTCCAAGGGGAAACTGCACCAGACGGTCTGCATAATACAGATACGAAACACTCCCTTGGGCCAGCAACGACGCAAGAAGGGTCCCCACCAGAATATTGATCTGATAGACCGCAGCGCCGAATATGGTGGGCAGCATGAGCCGGCCGATTTTCTTGAGTCCGGGATGGAAAATTTTTGCTTTCTGCCAGAAATAGAATCCTTTTTTGATCAGAAACGGCACTTGAAATACAAGTTGCAAAACACCGCCGATAACCACGCCGACGGCCAGACCTGTTACAGGATCCTTCATGTGGGGTGAAATTAAAAAAACCGAACAAATAATGGAGATGTTCAAAAAAACAGGCGCAAGGGCCGGTGCAGCGAAATGACCCAGAACATTGAGGATTCCCATGGAAAGGGCAACCATGCCAATAAAGAAAATATACGGAAACATGACCCGGGTCAAAAAAATCGTGAGGGAATTTTTTTCAGGTGAGTCGGCAAACCCGGGCGCGATGATCCGTATGATCACCGGAGAAAATACGATACCTGTAACAACGACGGCAACCAGCAACACCGAAAGCACCCTTACGGCCGATCTTGCCATTTCAAAGGCATCATCTTTTCCACGATTTGTCAGGTATTCGGTAAAAACAGGAATAAAAGCAACACTTAACGATCCTTCGGCAAAAAGTCTTCTTAAGAGATTTGGAATTCTGAACGCCACAAAAAATGCATCTGAACTGAGTCCGGCACCGAAAAACCAGGCAATGACAACATCTCTTATAAAACCAAAAATACGGCTCAATAGCGTTGCCGATCCAACAACACCTGTAGCCTTTGTTACACGGTCGTTTTCGGAGACCGGTCTGTTTTTGGGTGGATTCATATCGAGTAAAAAATTCTTGACAACCCTTTAATTAATTCATAAATTAATCTTTTTTAAATATAATATATTATAAAAAGGAGTTTATTGAAAATTGGCCAACCATAAATCTGCATTAAAGCGTGCACGCCAGAATGAAGAGAGGCGGATTCGCAATAAGTCGACAAAGACCAGGATTAAAAATATTGTCAAAGATGTGCGACTTGCTGTGGGCGAAAAATCGAAAGAATCGGCGTTGACTAAACTCGATACCGCAAAATCTATTATCGATAACGCAGCAAAAAAAGGTGTGATTCACAAAAAATCCGCGTCAAGGAAAATTTCCCGCCTCTCCAAAATTGTAAACGCCGTCTCTGCCTAACCGGTAAAACCCGAATTTTTTATGAAGCACTCGTCTGGCGTGTAATACGATTGCTGCGTGTGTCCCTCGTGGGCCGGTGGTTTAAACTCGAGCAACAGGTTCTTAAAAATTGTCTGTTAAACGATTGTATGCGGTTTCTGCAAGTCGTTTAGACAGAATTCCGAGGGCGTGGCGCTTGTTTCGTTCGGTGATCTGATTGTTGACCCCCACATTATAGGCTTCGCTGTCAGAAATACCTGACCTGGACCATATCACCGTATCGCCTTGATCCGTTAATTTCAGACTTATTGTAATTTGGACCTGTCTTTCAATGGGGTCCAGCTGCCCTTGACGGGATATTGTCCGGATATGCTCAGATTCAATCACACCGGTAAGGAATGCGTCCGTATTGTCTCTGCTTTTCTGTACGGCCCGTCCATTTCTGGTAAATTCGTATATCAGGTCATTGGTAACGGTATTTTCATAACCGGTTTCCACCGTACGGTTTTCGAAGACTTTGATGAAGATGGTCTGTACGCCGGATGGTAGATTTCCACTCCCGGAAAACCGGTAGCCGCAAGCTGAAAAAAACACCCCGATAAAAAGGACCGGCCAAATATATTTCCTGCAATAAAACATGGTTATTCCATTTTTTAAGTTCGTCAATTAAACTACAATGTTCACGAGCTTCTTCTTGACAACAATAACTTTCTTGACAGGTTTACCCTCGATAAATTTCTGGACCCTTTCATCTGAAAGGGCCATCTCCTTAATGGTATCGTCGTCTGCATCTGCATCCACATGGAATCTGCTTCTGAGCTTGCCGTTCACCTGCACAATGATCAAGAGTTCATCCTTGACCAAGTAATCTTCCCGGTATGACGGCCACGATGCAAGCAAAATGCTGGTTTCAAATCCCAGGGCGTTCCACAGTTCTTCGGCAAAATGTGGAACAATGGGTGATAAGAGAAGTGTCGCAGACTCCATGGCAAACCGAATGACCGCAGTTTTTTGAGGGCTTTTGTCCGGATCGATCCCGTACAGGGTGTTCACAAGCTCCATGATCGCACTGATGGCGGTATTGAAATGGAATCTATCTTCAATATCTTTGGTAACTTTTTTAATGGTTTCATGGGTCTTTTTGACGACATCGCGAGCATCGCCCTCCACCTGATCCGGACGACCGTCAAAAGGTTCGGCCTCGCGGATTGAATCCATCCACCGCTGGGCAAGACGCCAAACACGGTTCAAAAAGCGATAACCGCCTTCAACCCCCTGTTCACTCCATTCCAGATCCCTTTCCGGTGGGGCCGCGAAAAGGCAGAAGAGTCTCGTCGTATCCGCACCGTATTTTTCCAAAAGAATGTTCGGATCGATGACGTTCTTTTTCGACTTGGACATCTTCTCAACCCGGCCCACCGTCGCCGCCTGGCCGCATTTTTTACAACACCGGTCTTCACCGGTTCCGTCCACCTCTTCAGGAAGAAGAAACCCGTGTTCAGGGCAGGAAACCGTCTCTTTACAGACCATCCCCTGGGTCAACAGCCGTGTGAAGGGCTCTTTATATTTGACCAGCCCAAAGTCTTTCAGCACACGGGTATAATATCGGGAATAAAGCAGATGTAAAATGGCATGCTCCACACCGCCGATATACTGATCAACAGGCATCCAGTAATCCACAGATTTGCTGTCAAACATTCCGCTGTCGTAATTCGGGCTGCAATATCTTTCATAATACCATGAGGATTCCACAAAGGTATCCATGGTGTCGGTTTCCCGTCTGGCTTCACGGCTGCCGCAAATCGGACAGGTTGTGTTTACAAAAGATTCGAGGGTCGGGAGCGGCGACTTCCCCCCTTCCAAAAGACCGGCATCCTCTGGCAGCAGAATAGGAAGATCTTCTTCGGGAACAGGGACAATGTTACATGTTTTGCAATGAATTATCGGGATGGGCGCCCCCCAGTACCGCTGTCTCGATATTCCCCAGTCCCTCAACCTGAAACTCACCGTTTTCTCTCCCAAACCTTTTTGTTCGAGATAAGAAGCGATCTCATCGAGGGCCTTGATATTATCCATACCGTTGAACGGACCGGAATTAACCATAATACCTTCTCCGGCATACGCCTCGGTCATGGAGACGGGATCGAGATCATCATCATACGGTTTTACGACCACAACGATGTCGAGGTCGTATTTGCGGGAAAATTCAAAATCCCGCTGATCGTGTGCCGGAACGGACATGACGGCACCGGTACCATATTCCATGAGGGCGAAATTGGCCGTATAAATCGGCATGCGAATACCGCTTAAGGGATTGATACAATATGCACCGGTAAAAACCCCCTCTTTTTCATAGCTGTCCACCGCCCTGCTTGAACGGTCCTGGATGGATATGCGGTCGATGAACTCGAAGACTTCTTTCTCCTGTTGGGTCCCTTTGGACAGTTTGATCACCAGCGGATGCTCCGGCGCAAGGCACATGAACGTCGCTCCGCAAACCGTATCCTGTCGGGTTGTAAAAACGGGTATTTGTTCGCCGGTATTTTCTATGGGAAACCGTATTTCCGCGCCGACGCTCTTCCCGATCCAGTTTTTCTGCATGGTGATAACCTTATCCGGCCAGCCGGGCAGTTTTTCGCAGTATGACAGGAGATCCTCAGCATAATCGGTAATACGGAAAAACCATTGCCAGAGCTTCTTCTGATGGACCTGTTTGGCGCACCGCCAACACATGCCGGCTTCAACCTGTTCGTTGGCCAGAACGGTCTGACAGTGTTCACACCAGTTTACAAAAGACTCCTTGCGATAGGCCATCCCTTTTTCATACATTTTTAAAAAGAGCCACTGTTCCCAGCGATAATACTCGGAACGGCACGTTGCGATTTCCCTTTCCCAGTCGTAGGAAAAACCAAGAGTTTTCAACTGGGATCTCATGGCATCGATATTTTCATACGTCCACTTGGCCGGGTGACTGTTATTGGCAATTGCAGCGTTTTCCGCCGGCATGCCAAATGCATCCCATCCCATGGGATGAAGGACGTTAAATCCCTGCATCCGTTTATACCTTGCGACAACATCTCCGATGGTATAGTTTCTAACATGTCCCATGTGGATGTTGCCGGACGGATAGGGAAACATCTCGAGAAGATAATATTTTTCTTTGTCAGGGTTTTCTTCGACCTTGAAAAGTTTTGTCTCTTCCCAGAATTTTTGCCACTTGGATTCCAATGCCCTGGGTTCGTATCTTTCATCCATTTTAAATAGGTTGCCTCAATTCAATAATTTATTTCATATCATCCACAATGACATAAACTGTCGTCTCTATACACTTACATACCTGCAACACGTTAATTTCACATGTCATTATCGCCGGTTCAAACAATAACTTCTCATGCCACAACATTGGGTAAATAGCAAGTGATAAGACCTGAATCTCGCAGGCACGATTCAGACAAGAAATCATTTGACTTGTATGTTACAATTTCATATTCATTTTAAAAAGTAAGTCCTTGAGATTAAAACTTGTTTCCCTTCAGAAGCAATCCTTTAATTTCGAACTATAAAATTCAACCCCAATTTGGTACAAACACAATGAAAGCAAATATTTTATGAGCAGTAAAATCCTTATCGATGCCATAGATCCCGAGGATTGCAGGATTGCAAAAGTAATCGACACCAAGCTTGAAGAATTTCATATCGAAAGCTCGGGAAGAGAAAGTATCCATGGAAATATTTATAAAGCGATCATCGCCCATATTGAACCCAGCCTTCAGGCCGCATTTGTGGACTATGGAGGGGAACGACACGGTTTTTTGCAGAAGCATGAAATCCACAGTGATTATTTTCAGGACAATCTTTCAAAGGATCGATCCATACTAAAAATGATCAAGCGGGGTCAAGAACTCCTGGTACAGGTTACCAAAGACCCCCACATGAAAAAAGGCGCCATGCTCACAACGTATATATCGCTCCCGGGACGGCACCTTGTGCTGATGCCCGGCATCGATAAGCGTGGGATCTCGCGCAAAATCGAAGATGAAGAGGAACGCAACCGTCTCAAAAGTATTGTCGGCAACCTTAAGATTCCGGAGGGTTTCGGCCTCATTGTCCGCACTGCGGGAATAGACAGTAACAAAACACACCTGTCCAAAGATTTTCGCTATCTTCTCCGGCTATGGAAAACCATCCAAAAAAATATAATGAACGTACAGGCTCCTGCACTCCTGTACAAAGAGCAGAATCTTGTTTTAAGGTCCATACGTGACTATTTCACACTCGATGTCACAGAAATCCTCATCAACGATGCTTCGGTATACCGTGAAGTTAAAGATTTTGTTAAAATCATATCACCCAAACACACCAAAATCGTCAAACACTATAAAGAAGACCGGCCCATATTTTCCAAATATCAGCTCGAAGACCAGATTTCATCGATTTATAAAAGCCGTGTCAAACTTAAATCCGGCGGTTCTATTGTGATTGCGCAGACCGAAGCGCTGGTCTCCATAGATGTGAATTCCGGGAAAGCGACCCAAAAAAAATCCATTGAACAGACAGCCCTCCAGACCAACATTGAAGCCGCCGAAGAAATTGCGCGCCAATTGCGACTGAGAGACTTGGGCGGTCTTGTGGTGATCGATTTCATCGATATGAGAGATGCCAAGCACAAAATTGAAATTGAAAGGGCTGCCAAACGCAATTTGAAATCCGACAAGGCCAAAACAAAAATCAGCAGGATTTCACAGTTCGGCCTTATGGAAATGTCGAGACAGCGGCTCAGACCCTCCATTGAATCCAGCAGTTTTGAACCCTGCGGTCATTGCAAGGGGAAAGGGATGGTTCCGTCGATTGAAATGCTGGCCCTCGACTTTCTCCGCCAACTTCGTCTCGAAACGCTAAAAGATAAAATTTCCAGTGTCAAAGGTATCGTCCCCTCCGGCGTCGCAGACTATCTTTTGAATAAAAAGCGAAAGGAGATCCTCGACCTGGAAGTACGGCGCGACCTTTCCATTACCATCGAAGGGGATGACACGATTATCCCGAGTATGAGCACAGTGGTACGCGAGAAATAAAGCGCCCCGCCGCTCCGCATACGGGATCTTCCCTGAAAAAACTATGCCGAAAAAATCTGACAAACGCTCCAATAGCCTTGGAGGGATTATCGTCCTGTGTGTCGTGATTTTTATCACCGCCGCAGGTCTGATGGTGTTGCTGAAACAAGACCCTGAACCGGGCAAAAAAACCGCTCCTGAAAACGTTCAAATCCAAACCAAAGCGGAGACGGTTATCGACTTCAACACCATCCAAGAAGATCAGGATCTCAAGGCGCTGATGCAACAGCGCAAGGCCCGATATGGCGTTGAAAAAGGGGTCGATATCATTACGAAATCCAATGAATCATTTAAAATCGGCGATATCACGGTTTCCATGAAGGAGATCTTAGACAAGATTCGGATTAAACGTGGCGATATCATTGAAAACGACCTCAAGTCAAAAGGTGCAGACGAAAAGAATAAACTGGAAACCTTCGGAATATACATTGTTCAGTCTGGGGATAATATCTGGAATATACATTTTAATTTCATGAGAGATTATTTTGCATATAAAGGCGTAACCCTTTCTCCCCTTGCCGATGAACCGGTTGACGGCGGACGCAGTTCCGGTGTCGCCAAGCTTCTTAAATTTTCTGAAAACACAGTTAACATTTACAATATAAAAGAACACAAACTGGATGCCGACCTCAACCTGATCTTTCCCTTGACCAAACTGGTTGTTTATAATATGGATCAGATTTTTGCACTTCTGGATCTCATCGATTACGAACATGTAAACAACATTCAGTTCGACGGCGAAACACTCTGGGTATCTGCAAAGTAAAGAAATGTTTGACCTAAAATATAATATGCTGTATATCAGCCCCATTTTTGAGGGTGTTGACAGGTAAAAGGTCTCGTGCCGATTTTGATAAACCTGCAAAAGATCTTTTATACGAAATATCGAACTCCGCCTCTGGCGGGAGAAAAAAATTGTGAAATATTGACGAATCATTTAAAGGGGGTTTTATCTTGATAAGTACTGCCTATGCAATGGGTCAGGGTGGAGCGGCAACAGGACAGGGAGCTGGTGGATTTACATCGCTTATCCCCATCATCCTGATGTTTGTAATATTCTATTTTCTGCTCATCCGGCCCCAGCAAAAAAAGTCCAAAGAACATCGTGAAATGATCGGCCACCTTAAAAAAGGCGACCGCATCGTAACCAGTGGCGGTCTGCATGGTCGAATTACCGCTACGGGTGAACAAACAATGACGGTGGAAATCGCCGACAAAGTACGTGTGAAAATTTCCCGAGCAAATGTGGCGCAGGTGGCCCAGTCTTCATCACAGCCTCAAGCAACAAAAAAAAGTAAGGCTGATTCACAAAAAAAATGAATACGCTATCTTAACCTTTTACTCTGCAGCGGATTAAAATAATCCCGGCGAAGGCACGGCGAACGTTTTGGCATCTATGGCGAACAGGGAAGCGCTTCAAAAACGGCTCCTCTGAACCTACTGTTGCGAAGTATTGACCTCATTTTGGTAATACCATTTTTGATTTATTGAAAGGATGGGATCATTGAACAATCTCTCATGGCGAGCTCTGGCAGTTTTTGCGGTCATTATTATTGCCATTATATACGTTCTTCCGACCATAAGACCCACCTGGTGGCCGCATAAAAAGATCAACCTGGGCCTCGATCTTCAAGGCGGCATGCATCTGGCTTTGGAAGTCGACACGGAAAAAGCTCTGGAAGGTACCATAGAACGAATAAGCCAGGAAATCCGAGATTTTTGCAAAAAAGATCATGTTCGATATATCGCCTTAAATCGTGTGGAGGGGAACCGTATCTCCATCAAACTGCAAGGACAAAACAACATCGACGGATTTGATAAACTTCTCGACAAGGATTTCCAAGGCCTGCGAATTCTTTCGAGATCAACCGACGGCGATGTCCTTACCCTAACCATGGATCTTCCGGACCAGGAAGCCGATCAAATCAAAAAAATGGCCACCGATCAGGCCCTTGAAACCATTCGAAACCGGATCGACCAGTTTGGGGTCAGTGAGCCCGATATTCGCCGCCAGGGTGAAAAACGGATACTTGTCCAGCTTCCGGGGATAAAGGATACAAAAAGAGCCAAGGACCTCATCGGCAGGACCGCACTTTTGGAATTCAAACTGCTGGATGAAACCCACGATCTAAATGCCGCCCTGAAAGGAGATATTCCTCCCGGAAGCGAAGTTCTTTATGGAACTAAAGTAGATCCCGCAACACAGCGCATTATAAAGACCCCTTATCTGATCAAAAAAAGAACCCTATTGACGGGAGCCCATCTTACCGATGCTAAGGTTCAGATAGATTCCCAGTACAACGAACCCTATGTCTCCATCGATTTTGACAAGAAAGGGGGCAGGGATTTTGCACGAATAACCGAAGCAAATGTTAAAAACCGTCTCGCAATCGTACTGGACAACAAGATCTATTCAGCACCGGTTATCCAGGAAAAAATCACCGGCGGCAAGGCCCGTATCACCGGAAATTTTACGACGGAAGAAGCACGGGATCTCGCCATTGCCCTGCGTGCAGGCGCCCTCCCGGCACCGGTACTGATTATCGAGGAAAGAACCGTAGGCCCCTCTCTGGGAACAGATTCCATCAGAAAAGGGCTCATATCCATGTGTGTCGGCGGCATACTTGTCGTCCTGTTCATGATCGTCTATTACCGGGGTTCGGGTCTTATTGCCGACTTTGCACTGATTCTTAACGTTATCCTGATTGCCGGAGGACTGGCCGGTTTTCAGGCGACGTTGACCCTCCCCGGTATCGCAGGCATCATTCTCACCATCGGGATGGCGGTAGATGCCAATGTTCTCATATTCGAACGTATCAGAGAGGAAATGAGCATCGGCAAAACGCCCCGTGCGGCCGTGGACGCAGGCTATGACAGGGCGACCCTAACGATTCTCGATGCCAATGTTACCACGCTTATTGCCGCCCTTGTCCTCTTCCAGTTCGGTACCGGTCCGGTAAAAGGATTTGCCGTAACGCTCAGTCTGGGAGTTATCGCCAGTCTCTTTACAGCCCTTATCGTCACCCGTATAATATTCGATTTCTATTTAATAAAACGAAAGGTTAAAACTCTAAGCATTTAGTTAGAGGATTTTATTTATGCAATTTATAAAGCCAGATATCAACATCAATTTTGTCGGTAAAAGAAAGATCGCTTTCACGCTATCGCTGGCGATGATCCTTATCAGCATCGCTTCTCTCGTGGTCCAGAAAGGGCCCAAATACGGTATCGATTTTGCCGGCGGCACCTTGATACAGGTCAAATTCGATGCGCCCGTAAAACTGGCGGATATCAAATCAGGACTCGCCACCGCAAATCTGGGCAAATCATCGGTTCAAGGGTTCGGCGAACACAGCGAACATGAGTATCTGATCCGGACCGACAGGTCTGTCATGACCGAACAGGGATTTTCTCTCGAAGTACAAAAGGCCTTGGCGTCGTCAACCGGACAGGAGGTGACCATCCGACGGGTTGAGATGGTTGGGCCCCAGGTGGGAAAAGATTTACGGGAAAAAGCCCTGTTTGCCATGTTTTATGCACTGCTTCTTATTGCCATATATATATCCGGTCGTTTTGAACTCAAGTGGATGTTGAGCGGCGTTATGGCCGGAGTGCTGATGGGTGCTGTTTATCTGCTTTCTATTTTCAATGTCAGCGTCCCTTATCTGATTGCGGCGGCATTAATTGTAACCCTTTTTCTTTTCTGGTTTCTTGAGTTGAAATATGCCATGGGAGCCATTGTGGCACTCGTCCATGATATTACCATTACGGTGGGTATATTCTCTCTGTTCGGCAAGGAGTTTACACTTCCGATCATCGCAGCGCTTCTCACAATCATCGGATATTCACTCAATGATACCATCATTGTGTTCGACAGGATTCGGGAAAACTCGAGGAAGTATCACAAAAATCCTTTGGAAATTATCATTAACAAAAGTGTCAATGAGACGCTCAGTCGAACCATACTGACATCTGGGACAACCCTTGTTGTGGTTGTCACCCTGTTTGTCATGGGGGGTGGAATTATCCATGATTTCGCATTTGCAATGATGATCGGCGTCATCGTCGGGACCTACTCTTCCATTTACGTGGCAAGCCCCATACTCCTGGCATGGAAGGTTCGTGGAAAAAAATAACACGTGGATCATATTCTGCCATGGTTTATTCTGAAAAGTGTTCCCGGAATAGGAAACCTCCTTTTCAAACGGCTGATCGATCGTTTCAATTCCCCGGAGTTTATTTTTGGAGCCACCCGAGACGAACTTCTTGAGGTTGAAGGCATAACCCCTCGCCTCGTTGCCGCTATAAAGCAGCGAAAAATTCCCGATCCGGTCAAAAAAGATTTCGATCTTGTCCTGCAAAAGGGGTATAAAATTGTCACCATGGCAGATCCCGATTATCCGCCCCTTTTGCTTCAAATACCGGATCCGCCGCCATTCTTGTACGTTTTCGGCCGTCTTGACGGTTCCATAAAAAATGTCGCGGTTGTCGGCTCCAGAAACGCGACAAGTTATGGGCGCTCCATAACCCGGCGGCTGTGCAGAGATTTGGCCCGGCTCAAGATAACCATTGTCAGCGGTATGGCACTGGGGATCGATTCGGCAGCCCACGAAGGCGCACTCATGGGCAAAGGCGCTACCATCGCCGTACTTGGAAGCGGTCTTGAGAACATTTACCCGGCGGAAAACCGTAAGCTTTTTTATCAAATTGCCGACACCGGTGCCGTTATTTCAGAATTTTCTCTGACGGCCGAGCCCGATGCCCACAATTTCCCGAGACGAAACAGAATCATCAGTGGGAGTTCCCTTGGAACCGTGGTTGTGGAAGCAACCCGACGGAGCGGATCTCTGATCACGGCACGTCTTGCAGCAGAACAGAACAGGGAGGTATTTGCGGTTCCGGGCAGCATTCAGTCCTTTAAAAGCACCGGAACGCACACACTCATAAAACAGGGCGCCAAACTGGTTGAACATGCCCAAGACATCATGGAAGAGCTTTCATATATTATCGAAGCTCCGCTTGAAACAGATAACACCACGGATGAAACTCTGGAGAAAATACCGCAGTTGTCCCTCGAGGAATCCAAGGTGTTTGAAGCGCTGGAGCCGTATCCTGTTCACATCGACGATCTGGCGCGGAAGCTGTCCATGAAATCCGGCAGACTTTCGAGTGTTCTGCTGCAGCTGGAGCTCAAAAATATTGTACAGCAATCTCCGGGAAAGTTCTTTTCCATTGCCCAAAGAGCGTGAGCAGAATTTATAACCCGAATTGATCGCCGTGCAACATCCCGATAAGTACTTGGATATTAAACGATAATTACTCGCCAACCAAAAGTAAAATTTAACGTCAAGCTGTCTCAAAAATAATAGATTACGCTCAAAGGTTAAGGCCCAGGCCGACCCAAAAACCCAGCATGCAGTATGTGAGCATTTTATGGCGGCATGGAACGCAGCCATAGGGCGTTGGATGCATTTTTGAGACGGCTTAATATTTAAAACGAGGAAATACTGTGACAAAACCGCTTGTTGTCGTGGAATCACCGACAAAAGTAAGAACCATTAAAAAATATCTCGGCGACCGGTACAATGTCGCTGCCACCGTTGGCCACATAAAGGACCTTCCGGCAAAAGAGCTGGGTATCGATATCGAAAAAGGCTTCAAACCCAAATACACGAACATCCCCGGGAAGCAGAAGATTATCAAATCGTTAAGACAGGCTGCAGGGGATTCAAAAGATATTTACCTGGCACCCGATCCGGACAGAGAGGGCGAAGCCATTGCATGGCACACTGCGGAAATTCTGAAAAAAAAGGAAAGAAAATTTCACAGAGTACTGTTTCATGAACTGACAAAAAAGGCCGTCAACGAAGCCCTGGCATCGCCTGAAGATCTCAACCGAAACAAGTATGAAGCACAGCAGGCACGCAGAATGCTCGACAGACTCGTGGGATACCAGATATCCCCCTTGTTATGGCGCAAGGTAAAAGGCGGTCTCAGCGCAGGACGTGTACAGTCGGTTACCGTGAGAATAATTTGTGAAAGAGAGCGGGCTATCCAGGCCTTTGAGTCGCAAGAATACTGGTCGATAACCGCGCATCTTGAGAACAACGATCCCCCGCCGTTCAAGGCAAAACTGGTTAAAAATAAGGGGAAAAAAATTACAATTCCCGATGAAAAGACATCCAACAGCATACTAGAGGAATTGTCCGAGGAAAAATTCCGTGTTGAAAAAGTTCAGAAAAAAATTACGAAAAGAAATCCCTCGCCGCCGTTTATCACAAGCAAGCTGCAACAGGAAGCCATCCGAAAGCTTAGATTTTCAGCAAAAAAAACAATGATCGTGGCACAGCAGCTCTATGAGGGTATCGATCTTGGCCCCGGTGAACCCGAAGGGCTTATTACTTACATGCGCACAGATTCCACGCGCATTTCAAAAGAAGCTGCAACAGAAGCCCTTCAATTCGTACGGGAAAAATTCGGGCAAGAATATGCCGATCCAAAACCGAGGTTTTTCAAAAATCGTAAAAAAGCTCAAGATGCCCATGAAGCCATACGGCCCACATCGGTCTTTAATACCCCTGAGAAAATAAAACCTTTCCTGTCCGGAGATCAGCTGGCGTTGTATGAGCTTATCTGGAAGCGCTTTGTTTCATCTCAGATGAAACAGGCCCTCATCAATCAGAATTCCATATCGATCCGTGCCGGTTCATATCTCTTTACCGCAAGCGGCTCATCGGTTGCGTTTCCCGGTTTTATGGCGCTCTATATGTCCGTGGACGAGCAGATCGAAAGTGAAAGCCAAAAGAAAAAAGACGATCTTCCCGAACTGAGTGAAGGGATGATTTTGAAACTCAATCGATTGGAACCCAAACAGCATTTTACCGTCCCTCCGCCAAGATTTTCAGAGGCGTCTTTGGTCAAGGAACTCGAAGAAAACGGCATCGGGCGCCCCAGCACGTATGCCGCCATTCTGTCGATAATCCGGGAAAAAGGTTATGTGGATCTGATCAAAGGATACTTCAAACCCAACGAACTGGGTTTTATCGTCAACGATCTGCTGGTGGAGAGCTTTCCCGATGTATTCGATGTGGAGTTTACCGCCAAAATGGAAGACGACCTTGACCGCATAGAGCTCACAGAGGCGGACGCTTTAGAAATCTTAACGCGCTTCTACGACGCGTTTAAAAAGGAACTCGACGCAGCTTCAACCGGCATGGTCAGTGTAAAAGGTGTGGGCTTCCCCACGGACCTCACCTGTCCCAAATGTAACGCCCGGGTTCATATCCGGGTCGGTAAGACCGGACATTTTCTGAGCTGCTCCGATTACCCGAAATGTACCCATTCCAGCAACTACACCCGGGATGAAAAAGGGGTTATTCATCCCACAGAACTGCCTCCGGATGAACCTTCGGACAGGGTTTGTGAAAAATGCGGGAAACCGATGCTTATAAAGCATGGGAAATACGGCACATTCTACGCTTGCAGCGGGTATCCGGCGTGCAAAAACACCCTATCCGCAAATTCAAACAACGGCGGAGAAAAAACCGGGGTCGACTGCCCGGAAACGGATTGCAGCGGAAACCTTGTTCAACGAACATCCAAGCGGGGTAAAAATTTTTACGGTTGCAGCCGCTTTCCGGATTGCACCTTTGCCGTCTGGGACAAACCTGTAGATAAACGGTGCCCCGAGTGCGGAGCCAAGTTTCTGGTTGAAAAATCCACCAAAAAACAGGGCGACTTTCTGGCCTGTAACACCAAGGAATGCGGATTTAAGCTAAAAACAGGCTGATGCGTTGATCTACTCTTTGGCGGCCATTTCATAACCTTCCTGAAGGTTCAAACCTGGGAATGGGCGGTGCTGAGATGGTTTCTAAAGTCCCCAGACGACAGGCTTTGCCACAATGTTTCTTCCGCATGGGGCTCCAATGTGATGGTGGGCTTCAAGGCTTTCTTACGCATCAGCTGGAAAAGACTCCCAAAATCCACGTTTCCCGCCCCGATTGCCCAATGGGTGTCCGCTTCTCCGTCATTATCGTGGAGGTGAACTTCCATTATTTTCTCATTGAAAGTGTCTATCCATTTTTTGAGGGGCCCATTGGCGAAAACATTGTGGTGCCCCACATCCAAACAAAACCCGAAAAAATCGGATGGAATCGCCTCGAAAAGGGCGGAATGCACTTCGGGACTTTTCTCGTAAACATTTTCCAGCAACAGTTTAAATCCGAAACGTTCTGCATGCGCCACATAGGGTTTCCATGTGGCAACACTCGATGACAGCCATTCTGTCCAAAGATCTCGATAATAACACGGATCGTAACCGGTATGGCAAACAACATTCGCCGGTTCAAAAATAGGAATTATTTCAAAGAAACGCGCCAATCTTTTTCGTGTTGCCGTCAACAGCATCGGATCGAGCCCGCCGGGAACCAGATCCATAAAAGGACCGTGCAAGGTTATTTTACGGTTATTTGCTTTGAGAATATCAGCCACCTGCTCAAACTCCTTGGCAGATGTCGTGTCCAGGGCCTGGGCATCTATTCCAATTTCAGGGTTCATTCCGTATTCCAGGAACATGGGAAGGTATCTATTTTTGAGATCCAAAAATGGCGCATTAACCTGTATTTTTTTCAACAATGTTAAATCCGAGTTTCGTTTGTCCATAATCTCTTATCGATGTTTGACGGCGTGCGGTTGCCGTTAAAACATTCTTCCCGTTTTGTTTACGCTCATTTAGGGTTTAATAAAGAACGTCGACCATAGGGGCAGAACAGAATGATCCCCATAAATGGTAGGATATTTAAGGCCTATCAACCTTTGCCATGGGACATCGGCAACGGTAAGGTTAACCCATTCTCTCTGCACATTCAATGCACAGATCCGTTTCAGGCAGGATCATCAATCGTGAAGACCCTAATTCTATTTCCCCTGAATCGATTCAGATATCGCCGCTACCCTTTTTGAGATATCCCGGACCGTCATTTTTCGGTGGTCTATCCACCATTTTGCCCCAGTTTTTTCCTGCCATTCCTTGAAAAACATGTCAAAAGCTTTTCCTGACAGTTCCCGTTCATCATCATTTTCAAACTTGAGGTTTTTTCTCAGATAATCGACCTTCTTGATCAGCTCTCCCCGGATCTTCTCCGCCCATGACACCATCTTCCGGGTGCCTTCAAGTTCAGGAAATCCGATGGCCTGATGTGCCTTGACAAGTTTTGCCGTCTGCTTGCCGAAATATTCTTTTTTGCATTTTTCACAATACCAATCTTTTTTATCCACCAGAAACAGGTTTTTCTCGTGGCTCTCGAAAAGCTGCACCTTGAACTTGGTGCGGCATGTTCGGCATTTTACCGCATACGTATAGATGTCTTCGGTCATTTTTCATCCATGGTTCGGACGTCTGTTCACGTCCTTGTGCTGGGTTTATTTTGATATGGCGCCCACGGTAACGACCGATTCCGATCGTCCGTCACCTACCGGCTATGTTTTTTTGTTTAACTTCAACTGAACCAGATAATATCGCCCCCAGACGACTATTAGAATGCCGCCGAGTATCATTATGCCTGAAAGGGTCAGACGGCGCGTGATGGCTTCGGAAACGAATATTACGCCGCCCAAAGCGGCGATTGCGGGAACCAACAGTTGAACCACCGCCGCTTGGACGGCTGAAAGGCCCCCCAGTGCCACATACCATATGGTGTAACCGATCCCGGACGCAATGCCGCCTGACAATGCCGCCAATAATATGCCCTGGGTGGAACACTGGGCGTTTCCAATGGCCGCAATGGCCAAAACCATAACCAGTGGAATGGTGCGCAAAAAATTATACGCAGTATCCATCAGCGGATTCACTGAATCCCGCCCCTTAAGGGTATAAACACCCCATGCCATACCGGCGATGGTCATCAGAGAAAAACCGGTGACCGACGGTGTGCTGACCCCGGGTAAAATAAGATATACAAATCCAATGAATGCAATGGAACCACCGATCCGTTCGGTTATATGCAATCGATTTCCCGAAATAATATACATCGATATCATCGTTATCTGTACCGAAGCAAACAAAATGAGCGCACCCGTTCCGGTGTCCAGTGTAATATAGGCAAATGAAAATGTAACCGCATAAAGAAATAACATTAAACTGGCCGGCCAGCTGCCTTTAGCGGGTAAGCTGTTTTTATTGCGGGTGATCTTTAAGATTGCCCACAGAACCACGGCGCCGGACAACAAACGTATCACGGTGAAACTGGATGCATCAATGGTTTTTTCGCCCAATGCCAGTCGGCACAGCACTGAATTTGCCGCAAACGCAATCAGCGCAAGCCCGGTAAATATAAAGGTTTTTATCAATAAAAGATTGGGTTTATTTGTCAAAAAAGTCTCCGG
>DATKWE010000127.1:0-17099 GCA_035529735.1 Desulfobacterales bacterium
GGAGACATCCCGGAAGTAAAATGGCTGTGAAGATGAATGGGAGGTTTCACCACCCCCTTTAAGGCTTTGATAATTTCATACGCATCATAGGGGGCAATCAGCCCCGCCATATCCTTTAAACAGATACTGTCGGCCCCCATGGCTTCCAGATCTTTGGCCTTGTTGACATAGTAGTCGATACTGTAAACTTCGCCGCCCAGTCGCGGCTCGGTCATGGAATAGCATATACAGCCCTGGAAATGTTTACCGCATTCTTTAATAACGCGGACCACCGTTTCGAAGTTACGATAGTCGTTCAGGGCATCAAATGTCCTGAATATATCCATGCCGTTTTCACATGTCCGCTCAACAAATGCCCGGGCAAGATCATCGGCATAATTTCTGTAGCCCACAAGGTTTTGTGCTCTTAAAAGCATGGAAAAAGGAGTCTTCGTCATGTACCGTTTTAATGTCCGGAGCCGTTCCCATGGATCCTCATTTAAAAACCGGTGCATGGTATCAAAGGTGGCGCCACCCCATGTTTCTACGGCCCAAAACCCGACATCATCCATTTTTTCGGCAACCGGAATCATATCCTCGGTCCGCCCCCGGGTGGCAAACAGAGACTGATGGCCGTCGCGCAGGGTCAGGTCTTGTATCTTAACGGGATTTTCAGCCGCCGGCCTGTCCTTGCTGTAATCCATGGTCGTTATTTTCACCTGGTTGTGATCACTCATTTTAAGGTTCTCCTCTTATAAATATTTTTTTCCTATTTAAACGCTGCAACACCGCTTTATATAAAACCGTGAAGCGATCTTATTTAAAGGTTCTCATCTGCATCAAGTTGCGCATCTGCATCTGGGCCTGTCGGCCGCTGGCGCCCCAAAGTCTCACCGGCGCAACAGCAGATGGAGCCGGCTTAACCCCAGGCGCGGCCATAGACTGAATACAGATCGCCTCTTCCTCTGTTATGATATAGTTCAACACCGCAGCTTTTGCGGCTGCGATCTTCTTGCGTTCTTCCATAGTTTCACCATTCTCCATTGACGATGAAATATTGGATATTTGAAAAAAGTTCCTAAAGCTTAAATCGTCAATATTCAGCGGTTAATTACATCGGTATATTCCCATGTTTCTTGGGCGGGAGGGTCTCCCTTTTGCTGCACATGATCTCCAAAGCATCGATCAGGCGCGGCCTTGTCTCACTCGGAACGATCACGGCATCGACAAAACCTCGGCTGGCGGCACAGTAAGGATTCGAAAAAAGATCTTCGTATTCTTTGACCTTTTCCCGGCGCTTGGCCTCGGGATCCTCGGCGCCTTTGATTTCCCTGCGATGAATGATATTACATGCCCCTGCAGCGCCCATTACCGCTATCTCTGAGCTGGGCCAGGCAAATGCCATGTCAGCACCTAAATCTTTAGAACACATGGCAAGATAGGATCCCCCGTAATCTTTACGGGTAACCAGAAGTATTTTGGGAACGGTTGCCTCTGAATAGCACCAGAGAAGCTTTGCCCCGTGGCGAATAATCCCATTCCACTCCTGCTCACTCCCGGGAAGGTACCCGGGAACATCCGCTATGGTCAGCATCGGAATATTAAAGGCATCACAAAAACGGATAAAACGGGTGGCCTTGTCCGAAGCATTGATATCCAGACACCCGGCAAGAACCTGAGGCTGATTGGCGATAATCCCGACACTTCTCCCGTTCAGCCGTGCCAGGCAGACGATGATATTCTGGGCAAAGTACTCATGGGGCTCGAAAAAATCACCATTGTCCACAATTAAACGGATGATATCCTTCATATCATAAGATTGGCTGGGGTTGTCCGGAATAATGGTGTCTAATGCCGGATCAATGCGCCGGGGATTGTCACCGGTATCGACGATGGGCGGATCTTCCATGTTGTTTGAGGGCAGATAAGAGAGAAGCCTTTTGATCTGATGGATGGCGTCCTCATCGCTTTCGCAGGCAAAATGCGCCACGCCGCTCTTTTCGTTGTGGGCCATGGCACCGCCGAGTTCCTCAAAGGTTATTATCTCACCGGTTACGGATTTTATAACATCCGGTCCGGTAATAAACATATAGCTGGTATTTTTGACCATAAAAATCCAGTCCGTCATGGCCGGCGAATAGACGGCTCCCCCGGCTGTCGGCCCCATAATCGCTGAAATCTGGGGAATGACACCCGAAGCCATGGAATTTCGATAAAAAATCTGGCCGTATCCGGAAAGGGAATCAACACCTTCCTGGATCCTGGCCCCACCGGAATCATTCATGCCCACAAACGGAACCCCGGCTTTGAGCGCCATATCCATAATCTTGCAAATCTTTTTTGAGTGCATTTCGCCCAAACTGCCGGCCCTGGACGTAAAATCCTGGGCAAAGGCAAAAACCGGCCGTCCGTCCACAAGACCATGCCCGGTTATCACCCCGTCGGACGAGATATCAATCTTTTCCATGCCAAAATTTACACATCGGTGACTCACAAACATGTCGATTTCCCGAAATGTGCCTGAATCGAAAAAGATGTCCAGTCTCTCCCGGGCGGTGAGCTTCCCCTGCCCTTTCTGTTTGGCAACCGCTTTTTCGCCGCCCATCTGCAGGATCTTCGCTTCCCGTTCTTTTAGATCCTTAATTTTATCTTCAATAATACCCATTACCAATTTCCTTTCATCTTTTGATATTGACCTTTAGGTGGTCCGATGCGACATTCGGCATCCGGTCAATAAACCACCGCTTCTAAAAAATCAAATAGGGGATTGCAATGGCCTGCCTTTTTGATAATACAGATTTCTGCTGAAACTGTCGAAAAACCCAAAATAGGCAATTTGCAGACTTCTAAGTATTCGATATTATTATATGCGAATTTCACAAAAATGTAGAAAGCAGACTTTTTCGACAGTCTCGCTAAGCAACCTGTAGATTTATTCAAAATTACGCTGTTTAATCATACTTATAGATCTCATAGTCGGTTTTCTCTCCGAGCAGATGGTCAATTTTCTGCTGGGTTCCCTGTCTCTCATCGCTGAGGACCCATTCCCTCCAGTTGTCCATGGACTGCCAGGTGCTGACCACCAGACTCTCCCCGGGACGGTCGATTCTTTTGAAGGTTTCCCCTGAAATGTAACCGGGTTGTTGCATGGCCAGATTTCTAAGTTTCTGAAGAAGAGGCTTTAAGGCTTCAGCCTTGTTTTGGGGAACAATTCGTTTAATGATTATTTTAACTGCCATTTTGCAATCCTCCTTTCTTTGATTATACCATCCCTTTTGATTCTAAACAGAAGGGTTATTGTCCAGCAAAAAAAGCAAGCGGTCTGCAGCCAATGTGGATGCAGTCTTACCACTCTCTACTTCCTTTAAAATCTCAGGAAGCAACTTGTTCACTTCCGGATTTTGATAAAAACGTTTTCTATAGCCTTCTTTTACAAGGGACCACATCCAGTCCACTGCCTGTTTTTTTCGGTTGGCCTGCAGCTCTCCGGTAAGCGTAAGTCTTTTGTGATGCGCCAATACGGACTCCCAAATTTTATCAATGCCGATCATTTCTATGGCGCTGCAGGTCAATACCGGCGGTGTCCAATTGGGCGAATACGGTGCTAAAAAATGAAGCGCTGTTTCATACTGTCTTCTAGCCTTTTCTGCCCTTTCAACATTGTCTCCGTCTGCTTTGTTAACGGCAACGGCATCCGCCAGTTCAAGAACGCCCTTTTTTATTCCTTGAAGTTCATCGCCTGCGCCTGAAATCATCAGCAGCAGAAAAAAATCGACCATGGAGGCGACGGTGGTTTCAGACTGGCCGACACCCACGGTTTCGACAATCATCACATCAAAACCGGCGGCTTCACAAACAATCATTGTCTCCCGGGTTTTTCTTGCAACACCTCCCAACGTTCCCCCCGAAGGCGATGGCCGGATAAACGCATTTCCCTCAATCGACAGCTTCTCCATGCGTGTTTTATCTGCGAGTACGCTTCCGCCGCTCCTTTTACTGCTTGGATCAACGGCAAGCACTGCCACACGATGCCCTTTTTTTACAAGCATTGTGCCGAGGCTTTCGATGAATGTGCTTTTTCCGACACCCGGCGCGCCCGTAATCCCAAGGCGTATCGCCTTGCCGGTGTATGGAAGCAGCAGATCGATAATCGTCCGAGCCAGGTTTTGATGCGCAGAAAGAGAACTTTCGATCAAGGTAATGGTCTTTGCAAGCACGCGCCGATCGCACTTCAGCACCCCTTGAACATAAAATTGGGGATCATCGGATATCATTTTTGTCGCTCAAGAACATTCAAAACCTTGTTTGCCGAATCGGTGACGACGGCTCCAGGCCCGAATACACCCTTTACTCCGGCTTGATACAGGAAGTCGTAATCCGCCGGGGGAATGACGCCGCCCACAACCACATTAATTTCTTCACCGCCTTTTTCTTTGAGAAACTCGATAAGCTGAGGCACCAGGGTCTTGTGCCCTGCGGCAAGGCTCGACACGCCCACAACATGCACATCGTTCTCGACCGCCATCTGGGCTGCTTCTTCCGGTGTCTGGAACATGGGGCCAATGTCCACGTCAAATCCGAGATCAGCGAATGCCGTGGCAATTACCTTTATCCCTCGGTCATGACCGTCCTGTCCCATCTTGGTTACCAATATCCGTGGTCTTCGTCCGTTCTTTTCCTGAAATTCATCGGTTCTCTTACGTATGGATTTAAAGATTTCGCTGCCGGCATATTCTTCGGCATATGCTCCGGATATACACTGGGTCGTGGCCACGAACCGGTTGAAGACCTTTTCCATTGCATCTGAAATTTCGCCGACAGTCGCCCGTGCCCTTACAGCGGGAATACAGGCTTCCAAGAGATTCCCCCCGGAATCGGCGGCACGGGTGATCGCCTCTAAAGCCCTTCGAACTTCATTATCATCCCTTTTTACCTTAATGTTTTTTAATCTTGCGACCTGTGCGTGGCGGACAGCCTCTGAAACCTCGAGAATATCTTTCAGCGGTTCTTCTTCTATTTGATATTTGTTGACACCCACAATGACATCTTTCCCCTGGTCGATGCGGGCCTGTTTTCTGGCTGCCGCTTCTTCTATTCGCATCTTCGGCATGCCGGTTTCAATGGCTTTGGCCATTCCGCCAATTTCCTCGACCTCTTCGATAATTTTTCTGGCGGCTTTAATGATTCCGTCGGTCAATGCCTCAACATAATAAGAACCGCCCAATGGATCGATAACGTGACAAATTTGAGACTCTTCCTGAATGACAATCTGGGTATTTCTGGCAATTCTGGCTGAAAAATCGGTGGGAAGACCCACCGCCTCATCAAAGGAATTGGTATGCAGAGACTGGGTTCCGCCCAGAGCTGCGGCCAGCGCCTCCAGGGTGGTTCGAATGATATTGTTATACGGGTCTTGGGCGGTCAGGCTCCACCCTGATGTCTGGACATGGGTTCGCAACATGAGCGATTTGGAGTTTTTAGGGTTAAACCGGCTCATGATTTCGTGCCACAAAAAACGGGCAGCTCTCAACATAGCGATTTCCATGAAAAAATTCATCCCAACCCCAAAGAAAAACGAAAGCCTCGGCGCAAATGCATCGATGTCCAGTCCCGCGGCCAGCGCTGCTTTGACATATTCGAGCCCGTCGGCAAGCGTAAATGCCGTTTGAAGAACAGAGTCGGCCCCGGCTTCCATCATGTGATAACCGCTGATGCTCACTGTATTATATTTGGGCATGTGATTTGAGCAGTATCCGATAATATCGGACACGATCCGCATGGACGGTTCAGGTGGATAGATGTAGGTGTTTCGGGTCAGGTATTCCTTTAAAATGTCGTTCTGAATGGTTCCGCCCAGTTGATCCTGCTTTACACCCTGCTCTTCGGCGGCGACGATGTACCCGGCCATAATCGGCAGAACCGCCCCGTTCATCGTCATTGAAACCGTTATTTTGTCCAACGGAATCTGATCGAAAAGGATCTTCATATCCTCCACGGAATCCACAGCCACACCGGCTTTACCGATATCCCCAACAACCCTGGGATGATCCGAATCATATCCCCTGTGGGTTGCAAGATCAAAAGCCACTGAAAGTCCGGTCTGACCGGCGGCCACGTTTTTCCGATAAAATTCATTCGACTCTTTGGCTGTGGCAAAGCCCGCATACTGGCGGACGGTCCAGGGCCTTCCGGCATACATGGTGGCCATAGGGCCCCTTACATACGGTGAAAAACCCGGAAGGGTGTTCACATGTTCCATCCCTTCAAGGTCTTCTTCGGTATAGAGGGGTTTGACCAGAATACCTTCGGGAGTCTTCCAGTTCAAATCTTCAAGGGGCTTTCCTCTGAGTTGCTTGGCGACAAGATCTTTCCATTTCTGCAAATCAGGATGTTCAGACATGGGATTCTCCTTTTTTTTATTTTTTAAAAGATCGTCAACGCGCTATTACCTTTCACACAATTCAACCAGAACGCCGTTGGTCGCTTTGGGGTGTAAAAAAGCAATTTTTGCGCCGCCAGCGCCTTTTCTCGGTTTTTCATCAATAAGACGTATCCCTTTTTCCTTTAACTCTGCCAGAGCTTCTTCAATATTCTCTACTCGGAAAGCAATGTGATGCACCCCTGGCCCTTTTTTCTCGAGAAATTTGGCGACCGGTCCGTCAGGCGCCGTTGATTCCAGAAGTTCCACTTCGCTTTCTCCCACCGGGAAAAAGGCTGTTGTGACTTTCTGCTCTTCTACGGTCTCGGTACCTTCGAAAGCAAGCCCAAGGGCATCCGTCCATAAATTTTTACCATCTTCGATGCTGTTTACCGCTATTCCGATATGGTCTATCTTTAATATTTTCATAAAAACCTCCTTTCAAATTATCTAAATTTTTCCATTACACGCTTAAACCCCGGCATGGCATTTATTATGGTATGATCGTCCACGCAAAACGCAATTCTGAAATAGCCGGGTCCGCCAAAACCGCTTCCGGGCACCACAAGGATGAGTTCCTCCTGAAGGGCTTTTACGAACTTTACATCATCGGAAATCGGCGTTTTCGGGAAAAGATAAAAAGCACCCAAGGGTTTGACGAATTCGTATCCGCAATCTGAAAGGCCCTGACACAAAAGGTCCCTTTTTCGGGCATAAACGGAAATGTCCACACTCGCCCCTTGAAGGGATGCGACAACCCGCTGCATCAGGCCCGGCGCATTGACAAACCCCAGTATTCTATTGGTCAGCGCCATGCCTTCTATCAGCTCTTCCTTAAATGACGCTTGGGGATTGACCGCCAGATAACCGATTCGCTCACCGGGGATCGAAATGTCTTTAGAATATGAGGTGGCTATGATGCTCTCTCGATAACTTTTAAAGATGCTGGGAACCGTATGTCCATCATAAACGATCTTGCGGTACGGTTCGTCTGCGATGAGATATAGGGTCCGATTCAGTTTTTCCCCTTTTTCTTTTAAAAGCGTTCCGAGTTCATCGAGACTCTCTTTTGAATACACCTGGCCGGTGGGATTGTTGGGTGAATTGATAAGCACGGCCTTTGTCTTTTCGCCAATGACAGCGGAAATCGCCCCGATATCCAGGGAAAAATCGGGTTTTGTCGGAACGGTTCTTAGACTTCCGCCATGATTGTCCGCGTAATATTTATATTCGACAAAATAGGGCGCCGGCGTAATAACTTCGTCGCCTGGATCGAGAATTGCTTTCAGGATAACGTTCAGGGCGCCTGCAGCACCACAGGTCATGATCACGTCATTTCCCGAAACCTGAACCTGTTCCTCCCCGGAAAGAAAATCCGCCACAGACTTGCGAACATGCGGATAACCCATATTCGGCATATATCCATGGCCTTCCGAACTTGAAGACATTACGGCGTTGTTGAGCGCCGCTTGAAATTTTTCCGGGGGTTTCAGGTTGGGATTGCCGAGACTGAAATCAAACACATTTTCAACCCCGTGTTCGGCTTTAAGGCGTGTGCCCTCTTCAAACATTTTACGGATCCAGGAAGCTCCGGATAATGTTGTTTTGATATGCTTGGCGATGGTCATGTTAAACCCTTATATTGATTTCTCGGAAATTATATAGAAGCTATCTCAAAATAATCTTTTGGCCCAATCTCTGCGTTGGAACCTTGTTTTAAGTCCTCGACATACTTGAAGTATGCCTGCGGGTTAAAACTCGGCTCCGCCTTGATCTTGAACCAAAATCTTTATTTTGAGATGGCTTCTAAGAACCTGAGTTTCACACCTCTGAAAAAACAGTGTCGCAATCCGCCGATTCGGTTAACAAACATCTCAACCCTGAAGGGGTGGATAAAACCCGGGTAACAGTGGGCCTAAAAAAAGAATCATATCCTATAATTATCAAAAAATCCTATAACTTGCTTAACCCTTTTTATATATAGATGTTATAATAAAATTTGCAAGCTCTTTTGTGTGAAAATTTTGAAGCGCACCCAAATGGTCACTGAGCGAGCAAAACGGACGTTTTACGAGACCATCAAATTTGATACGTCCCCGTATAACGAACTTTTTACGAATTTCGATTTCAGTGCCGCTTGTTTTGATAAAAATCTTTTTTGAACGCCTCAAATCTGTCTTGGCATATCGCGGTTCGCATATTCTGCATCAGGCGTGTATAGTAATGAATGTTGTGGATGGTATTCAGACGATACGCCAGCAGTTCTTTGGCCATATAAAGATGCCGCAGATACGCCCTGGAATAATTTTGACAGGTGTAACAGGTACATCCTGACGCTATCGGTTCTGGGTCATACTTGAAACGTGAGTTATAAATATTTATGGCACCGGATTTTGTAAACATCTGGCCGTTTCTCGCATTCCGGGTGGGAAGGACACAGTCGAACATATCACCACCAAGGGCAACAAGTTCTACGAGATCCTCGGGGGTTCCGACGCCCATAATATATTTTGGTTTCGTGTCTTCGAGTATCGGAAGTGTAAAACCGGCAATTTCGAGCATAATATCCTTGGGTTCCCCGACGCTCAGCCCGCCGACGGCATATCCGCTAAAACCGATTTCCATCAGCGCATGGGCTGAAGTTTCTCGCAAATCTTTGAACATACCGCCCTGAACAATACCAAACAGGGCGTTTTTCTCGTTTCCAAGTGCGGCCTTGCATCTTTTTGCCCATTGTGTGGTCAGTTGGAGGGCTTTATTCGCCGCATCCCGTCCGGTGGGATATTTTATGCATTCATCAAGGCACATAATAATGTCAGATCCGAGGCAGAGCTGAACTTCCACTGATTTTTCAGGGGTTAACATATGTTGCGAACCGTCGATATGGGACTGGAACAAAGCGCCCTCTTCGGTAACTTTTCTAAGCTTTGCAAGGGAAAAAATCTGAAAGCCGCCGCTGTCCGTTAAAATGGGACCGTCCCAATGCATAAAACGGTGGAGGCCGTTAAAACCGCGGATCACTTCACAGCCCGGTCTGAGGTAAAGATGATACGTATTTCCGAGGATGATCTGGACCCCACAGTCCAAAAGTTCTTCGGGAGTCAGAGATTTAACCGAGGCCAGGGTTCCCACCGGCATGAAAACCGGCGTCTTTACTTCACCGTGAGCGGTCTGCAAAAGCCCCGCCCTGGCCCGTGTTGTGGCGGATTTGGAATTAACCTTGAAATTGAACATAGTATCTATACGATCAACATCGCATCCCCGTAACTGAAAAATCTGTACCTTTCCCTTATGGCGGCTTCGTAGGCCTTCAAAACCGTTTCGCGACCCGCAAACGCCGATACAAGCATCAGCAGTGTCGATTTTGGCAGATGAAAATTTGTAATCATTGCATCGACAACGTTGAACCCGTAACCGGGGTATATGAAAAGATCGCAGTTTCCGCTGCCATACGCAACAACCCCGTTCCGGTTCGATGAGTATTCGAGTGTACGCACGCATGTCGTGCCGACGGCCACAATTCTGTTTCCCTTCGCTTTTTCGCGGTTGATGACATCCGCCGTCTGTTTGCCGACAAAATACCATTCAGAATGGATGCGATGGTCTCTGATATCGGACACCCTTACGGGCAAAAAAGTACCGTAACTTACGTGAAGGGTAATTGCAACTACCTTCACCCCTTTATTTCTGAGTTTTTCAAGAAGGCTTTCAGAAAAATGAAGACCTGCCGTGGGTGCGGCGACGGCGCCCTTTTGTGAAGCATAGACGGTCTGATAAAATGTCCTGTCATCCTTGCTATCGGTCCTTTTAATATAGGGCGGCAAAGGGATGCGTCCGATCCGGTCGAGGAGTTTTTCAAAACGACCGGTGTATAAAAATTTCACCCGATAAATTCCGTCGTTAAAGTTGACAATTTTTGCTTTTAATCCCTCATCAAAAAATAATGTGGCACCGTCTTTCGGTCTTTTCGATGTTTTTATCATACACCGGCAAATAAATTCACCCGTATCGATCCGGTCTTTGCCGCCGTCCGGATAGTTTAGAATAAGAACTTCGGCCTTGCCGCCGGTCTCCTTTTGGCCGACCAGTCTTGCCGGAATGACCGCTGTGTTATTTATAACCAGAACGTCTGAAGGGGAAAGGAGATCGCAAATATCGTAAAAGCGGTGATGCGCCAGCATCTTAGTTTTCCGATCCACCCACAAAAGTCTTGATCGGTCACGCTGTGCCAACGGATTTTGAGCAATGAGTTCTTCGGGGAGATTATAGTTGTAACCCTCCAATAAAAACATGTCGCGCCGGTTTTCCTTTTTTTAATGATTATTCTCCGATGGTCGACTCAATGGTCTTTTTTGCCTGCTCAAGACCTTCTATAACACTTGAACGATCCTTTCCCAATGCAACAATACGGGCAAAAAAGGAGCCGTCCGCCACGATAAAACCGCCGCCGATGTGATCCATAATTAAAACATCTTTTTTCAGCTGGTTTTCTGCAATTTTTTTAAAAGATTCACGTTCTTGACAGTTGTGCGGAATCGTCGCGCAGGTATTCACCGAATGCCGGGTTTTGTAATTGTACGTTCCCCAGTGGATGTTATTTGGATTTTCTAACATCTCTTGGATATTTTTCGGAAATCTCTCTTTTTGAACGGCATAATACTCCAGTTCCGGAAGCATGGCCGATCCTTCGGGCAAGTTATTTTCAAGTACACAGCAAAACTCCATGGCGGTTCCCTGTTTGCGGGCATTCACTTCAAGAAAAAAAATGCGCCCGCCGGGGTCCACCAGGTAATCGCAGCCGAACATACCGCGAAAACCTTCCTGGGCCAGCCATTTGCCGATCTTGCGTGTATGTTTTTCAAGTTTGGACACACACCCTTTTTTTAGTATCGTCGGGAAGATGGAACCGACGAACTGAGTACCGTGCTCAATAAACTGATCCGCAACGCCTGCGATATAGATATCATTTTCATTGGCGACCACACCCAGAACAGTGGGGTCATGGTCGTGGGGGATGAATCGACTGATGAGATAGTTTAGTTTTTTATCCTTAAATCTTTCAAGGATATCGTCACGACGGTATGCAACGATGCTTTTCAATCCGCCGGAGCTGTATTCCTCGCTGACAAAAATACCTTCCGTCCAGCTTGACCAGAGTTGATCCGTTGTCGTTAGAAGTTCGTCCAACCCGTTACAAATTCGATAGTCCACCATGGGGAGAAAATTTTTACAGGCCGTGTACTGGAATATCTTGCTGTTCAGTCTGTCGGATATTTTACTGTCAGGACCAATTATGGAAACACCGGGCAATTGATCGAAGTTCATTTCCGGCATGCTCTGGTACATATAGATATATAATTTTTTCTGTCTCTCAAGTAAATTTTGAACCAATTCTTTAACTTGACGATTGCTCGAGACGCTGGACAAGAATTTTTTGATCGGTATTCTACAGCTTCCTTTTCGACCGTGTATGCGCGAAAATTCATCCACCCGTGGATTGATAACCATCAGGTTGGGATACGGGTATTGGCCCAGAACATCCTGGACGATGGATATAAAATCAATCTTTCGGTTGTAAATTTTAGAAAGTGCTTCTTTTAGAAAAATGTTCAGCCCGTAATTTTTTATGGATCCGATATACAAAAAATAATGGGTGTCTTCTTCCAATTGATAATTGGAAAAATAGATATCAGACATGATATTCCTTATTCAACATAAGAGACGATTCTTATCCGTAGGTTTCGGCAACGTAATCTATGATTCGGCCGGCAATATCCAGGCCGGTGGCCGCTTCCAGGCCGGTAAATCCAGGCGTATAGTTGACTTCGATTACCCAGGCCTTTCCATATGAATCGATAATTAAATCGACGCCGGCGATTTCAAGGCCCAGGGCATCTGCAGCCTTCAACGAAATATTCTCCCACTCGGCTGCAAGGTCCACCGGCCAGCTTTTCTTGCTTAAATGAAAATTAGCCCTGAAATCTCCGGCCTTGGGTTTGAGTTTCATGGCGCCGGCGACAACGCCGCCGATGACCAAGACGCGGATATCCTGCCGGTTATCGGGAGGAATAAATTTTTGTACCAACATGCCTTTGCCGGGCTCAAGATTATTATGAAGAATCAACCTTGCTTTGTGTTCCGTGTCAACCAGAAAGACCCCCTCTCCCACACGGCCGCTGACCTGTTTAACGACCACCGGATACCCTCCCAATCGGGCCAAAACGAATTGAAAGCCCTCATTGGAGTTGATGAGGCCTGTATCCGGAATGGGCAACCCAGCGGCAGACAACGCCTGAAGGGTGAGAAATTGGTCTTTTGCAAGGCGGATGGCATCCAGATTATTGACCAGGGGAATCCCCATTTGGCTCAGATGGGGGACCAGGGCCAGACTGGAATCGTTTACGGTCGAACCCTGCCGCGGCAAAACAACATCCAAGATGCCGATATTCGGAATTCCCACCATGCCGGGACTACCACCCTCCAAGATCGCCCACGCCTGTAGCGGATCCACCACAATCAAGCGATGACCTCTTTGAGCCGCCGCTTCTGACAACCGCTTGGTGGGCGGATATTCATAGCCTTCGGCGGTAATAATGCCTATGTTGATGCCCATATTCTCACCTTTCTGAACGATGATTTCATAAAAAAATGTCCGGTTTCACTAGAACCCATTGAAGCTCCCTGCAGCCACGCAATGCGGGATTTCCGCTGCGCGCCAACACGCTGCAGGGAATCTTCGACTCAACACTTCCCGATGAGTGAATTTTGGGTCTTTTGCCGAAAAGCCCTTGGCCAAGCAGCGCGTTCATCCCGCTTTGGCGGGATAAAATTTGGTGCTGTTTGAGGGCGACAGCTCGAGTTCTACAAATTTAGCGCGCACCCCATTAGTAAATATCGAACCGATTTCTTAGCGGCTGTCCATTTAAACGAAATATCACGAAAAATACTGATAAACGCAAGGAAAATAAGAAATACTGATAAAAATAATCAACATCAAATGGAACACATTATTAAAAATCAATCGAAATCAAACAGCCCGTATTAACAGTGTTTTCACAAAACTGTTTGACTTAAAAGGCATAAATTAATTAAAGTTGAGAAGTTCTCCGTAAAGCGGCACAAAAAATTGACCCTAAATAATTCATGGTGTTGCAATGAGCAGAATACCCACACCGTCGAAAAACTTTTCAAGCCTATGCCTTTCCCTCGTTTTAAGCAGCATCTTTTTTTCTGTTTCCGTTTTTGCTTTCGAAAAAACATTTACCAATTCTTTGGAGATGGAATTTACCCTGATACCCTCCGGAACTTTCACCATGGGCAGCCCTCCGGATGAGCCCTATCGAGGCAGCTCTGAAGTCCAGCACCGGGTTTCCATCAGCAGGCCATTCTACATGCAGACCACCGAGGTTACGTTAAAACAATGGCAATCCCTAATGAGACGGCGGTTGTTGGCGCGCCAAAAAGGTTCTGATAACATGCCGGTTACCCAGGTCTCCTGGTTTGACTGTCTGGAATTCCTAAAACGCCTCAACCGGCTGGGCGAAGGAAAATATCGGCTCCCCACAGAGGCGGAATGGGAATACGCCGCCAGGGCCGGCACCCAAAGCGCTTTTTTCTGGGGGGATACCATCGATTGTGTAAAGGCCATGTATGGAAACAACAGTCTCAAATACAATGTTTGCCAGCTTTATATTAAATCTATCGGCTTAGAGATCGATCAGCCGGCACCGGTAAAAAGCTACCGGCCCAACCTGTGGGGGTTGTATGATATGCACGGCAATGTCTGGGAATGGTGCATGGATTGGTATGGAGATTACGGCAAAAATCCGGTAACCGATCCCAAGGGCCCGGATTCAGGAACCATGCGGATACGCTGTGGCGGGAGCTGGTTTAAACACGGTCACGCATGCCGGTCGGCCAACCGGTCTTTTGGACATCCGGCGACCCGGTATACAACCACCGGCTTCAGACTGGTCAGGGATGTTCGGTGATGCTGAAATTTGTCGGCAAATGGCTAAAGATTTTTGAAGATGAAATCCACCTGTTCTTGTGGATATTTTTTCTGTTTTTCCTTTTGCGCAGCGCCAACGTCATCCTTAACAATTATGCCGAAACCGCGTTTCTAAAGCGTTTCGGTGTCGAATACCTCCCCATTGTATACATGCTCAATTCAATCGCCCTCTTTTTTCTTATGGGGGTGTTGACCGGAATCATGGGCAGAGTTCCGGGCGCACGTATTTTATCTCACCTTTTTATATTCTGCGGCCTTTCAGTGGCAGGAATACGGTTATTAATCCCTTTTGGCTTTGATCTGATCTATCCGGCGCTATTTATGCTAAAAGCCCAGTATGAGGCGTTACTGGGGCTTTTGTTCTGGAACATGGCCAACGACCTTTTCAATACAAGACAGTCCAAACGACTTTTCCCTCTGATTACAGCCGGCGGCGTCATCGGTACCATGCTCGGCAGTTTCGGCACACCGTTTCTGGCAAAGGCCGTTACACTCGACAACCTTCTGTTTTTCTACATGGGTACCACTCTGACCGGGGCTGTTGTCGTCAGACAAATGGGAAAAGCTTATCCCACACTATTATTTAGTGATGCAAAAACCAAAAAATCGAAGTCCCGAGTCAACATCATTGAGGAATTCAAAAAAATTATTCCTTTATTGAAAGAGTCTTCACTGGTCAAGATTTTAATCCTATTGACCTTTCTTCCCAACGTCATCATTCCCATCATGAACTATCAATTCAACTTTGCGGTGAATGCACAGTATGCCACCGAATCGGGGATGATTCATTTTTTCGGCGTGTTCCGGGGGTCTTTAAATGCCATCAGCCTGTTTATTCTTTTGTTTGTCGGCCGCATATACGGTCGTTGGGGGCTGCCGGTGGCATTGATGTTTCATCCCGCCAATTATATTTTGGCGTTTCTGGCCTTTTTGTTCAGGTTCGACATATTTTCGGCCATGTATGCCCGGATGTCCACCATGATCTTGCGGACAACCATCAACAATCCTGCCCGGGATATCTTGATGGGGCTGATTCCAACATCCTTGCGTTCTATTTTAAGGCCTTTTCTCAGAGGCACGGTGGTGCGGATCGCACTGCTCATGGGATCGGGCATGATATTAGTTTCCGAAAAACTGTTCCATCCCAAGTATTTGTCCCTGCTCGCCATCCCATTTGCAGCTGCGTGGCTTGCCTCGGTCTTTGCATTAAAAAGGAAGTATTCAAAAATCCTTCTCGACCTCATCTCCAAAGACACGTTCGATTTGAAGGCCTTGGAGGAAGCGGACATGGAACAAATTTTCAGTGGGGGAAAAATTGAGTCCCAGCTGGTTCAGGCGTTTCTCGACGCCCGGGGAAATCGTTCCCTTTGGTATGCCCGCCTCCTTAACTCCCTGGGAATAAAAAATTTAGATCAACACCTTTTGACCGCGCTGAAACATCAGACGGGGAGCGTCCGGGCAGATCTTTTAGAATTACTGTCTCCTAAGGCCGGGAAAGAAGCCGCGGATATGTTGAGGGACTTGGCAGCATCTGAAAAAAATCCGCATATCATCGCTGCCGCTGTTAAAGCTGTAAACCGCCTCGATTCCGATTCTTCTGCCGTGTTCGATTATGCACCCTTTCTCAACAGTAACCGTCCGGAAATTAAAGCCCATGCACTGATCGGACTCTGTCGCCGAACACCGGAAAAATACAGTCCCACCATCGCTTCCTGGCTCCATTCAGAGGATTTGGCCCAGAGGAAGGCAGGCATCATCGCTGCCGGCGGATCAGGGGACATCTTTTTTTGCAACGGTCTAAAAGAGATGCTGGCGG
Organism: Desulfobacterales bacterium; assembly: GCA_035529735.1. GTDB lineage: Bacteria > Desulfobacterota > Desulfobacteria > Desulfobacterales > UBA11574 > JAAXQD01. The sequence goes on from DATKWE010000127.1 coordinate 16,225, forward strand.
ACACAGAAAATGAGGCGGTTTTGCCGGATATTTTAAATGGGCTTTATGCCCTCGGTGCCCCAGAACTCACGGATCGGGCCCTGCCCTATCTGTCGAATAGTTCGAAGAAGGTACGTCAGGCGGCTCTGGCGGTCATTGAAATCGAAAACGATGCGCTCTTAAGAAAAACAATTTCGATGATGGCCGATTCCGACGAAAATATTTTCGAACTTGCCAAAAAAAAGATTGAAACAGCCCCGCATCAAAATACTCAGCTGCTGGTCGAATCGCTGGTCATACCCAACCGAAAGATCAGAAAAGGGATATTCGATTTGCTGGAATTTCTGAACATTAAAGATCTGGATATTTTCCGGTTCGCACAAAGTCAGGTCAAGGAAAGTTATCAATACCTGGCGAATGCTGTGAGTCTCGAAGCTTTCCAAGAAACCGCTTCTCGAAACCTTCTCATCGATCATTTTAACGAAAAAATGCAGCTTAGAATCGAAAACATTCTGCGTGTCCTGGCCCTTCAGGACCTTTCCGGAGAAATAAAAATTATCTACAGGGGATTATTATCTTCAGATGTCCGTAAACGTTCCAACGCAATCGAAGCCCTGGATGATATGGTGGACAAACGCTTGTTCAAAATAATGTTGCCCCTGATGGAAATCCATTCTCCCCGAGAAAGCCTTAACGCCGGGAAGAAGAACTTTGATCTCATGGAATTGGATTCCGAAGAAAAAAAATTTTTATCCCACCTGCTCACCGATGGGGACTGGGTAACCACAGCATTGACACTGAATTTAATTCACGATAATAAGTCTGAGCACATCGATCAGGATGTCGTGCTAGAATTTATCTCATCTGAGAATAAATTCATACGGGGGATGGCCCAG
>DATKWE010000128.1:0-6419 GCA_035529735.1 Desulfobacterales bacterium
TTTTTCAAAGGTCTCGGTCTTGTTCTGGGGGCCGCCTGGGGAAGACTCCCCCAGGCGGCCTTTTATCGCTATCCGCATAGATGAAGTTCATTCCCCGTGAGGGCGAGGTTGCCCGTTGAGGTAAATTTTCCAATCCTGCAGACAATCCGTTTCATTCCCCTGGTTAAGAGGGAGCACCAGGCATCCGAAATATCAAAATGACCTGTTTTGACGGTGATGATCTCAACAAGGTCTGCTTTGATATTTTGCTTGATGGTTGTCGATTGCGCGTCTACATCCCAATCGGCGGGCTCTTTGCCAACAACATAAACAATTAATCCGGTTTTCACGACTATCACCTCCTTTCATAATTTTTTCTGCCCCGCCGAGAATGTTCACTGGCCATAAAAAAAGCCCTTCAATCTTAAGAATAAGACTGAAGGGCTGCACCCAGTTTACTTGACCCTTTTTTTGTAACCCGAGACCTTTGTAACTCCGCAAAAGTTTCTGTGGCTGTTTTTTTCAGGCAGGTCTTCTGACTCTCCCGCCTTTTTAGCGGCCTTCCCATTCCAGGGTATCGGAACAGTGGCACATGCGTGCTAAAAAGGTTCCCTTCTTAAAAGAGGGGGGGATTACAGCGGCGGGACCGCTCCCGATTTTCACGGGATTCCCTATTAAGCCGATATCGGCACCTGGATAATTTTTCTAAACGATGCCGGGGAGGGTGTCAAGAGGTTTTTACCTAAATTGAGCGGTACGTGTTCAGGGGGTGCGCTCCCCCGCTTCACTCTGACGTCTACGTGTCTGGTTATTTCAATGACTTAGCAGCGGTGGCATTCCTGCCCCCTCCGCGTTCTCCCGCGAAAAACATGCGGGAGCCGCGGTCTCCCCCACTGCTAAGTCATTGAAATAACGAAGCCACTCCGCCAACCCGCCTGCCATGCGAGGCACGAGCGGGCAGGTATCGTTACACGGGAAAGCGCACCCCCTGAACACATACGGTTTTTCCATATTTACAATCGTCCACATTTATGGGTATAGTTCCCGGCAGTTAAATATGAAACCGACAAGCCGGGAGAAAAAAAATGAGTTCAAACATACCGACGCGTGAGCAGGCTGTTACGCTTTTGAAGGAATACAATAAAAATGAAAGTCTTATTAAACACGCGCTGGCGGTGGAAGGGGTGATGCGCCATTTTGCCCGCAAACGCGGAGAAGATGAAGAAAAATGGGGCATTATCGGCCTGATCCATGATCTGGATTATGAACGGTTTCCAGAAGAACACTGCCGAAAAACCGAGGAGATTCTACAGAAAAATTCCTGGCCCCCGGAATACATTCGGGCGGTCGTCAGCCATGGCTGGGGGATTTGCTCGGATGTTGAGCCGCAGACAGAACTTGAAAAGGTTCTGTATGCCATTGACGAACTTACCGGGCTTGTTGTGACAACGGCGCTGGTGCGCCCTTCAAAAAGTGTTATGGATTTGAAGGCCAAATCCGTAAAAAAGAAATGGAAAGATAAACGGTTTGCCGCCGGGGTCGACCGATCTATTATTGAAAAGGGCCTTGAAATGCTGGGTATGGAGCTGACTGAACTGATCACGGATACGATTATGGGCATGCGGGAAGTTGCCGATGAGATTGGTCTGAAAGGGGACGCGTAACCCAAAGCCGGGCTCTCTGGACCCGGATATTTATTTTTACGTTGAAAACCTGGTCCTTCCCCGCATGGCGGGATCTTCGATGGGCCATGCCTGTCCCGAGTATCGGGGGTCAGAGATAATGGCTCTGCCTTGGAAGTTTGTGTCTAAAATCACAAATTCCAAGCACCAAATTACAAATAAACCCGCCTGCCACACAAGGCACGAGCGGGCAGGTCTCAAATTCCAATATTCAATGACCAAAATCTTCCATGACGAGACATTGTTTGGATTTTCGAATTTCGGTCATTGGGAATTGTTTGATATTTGTAATTTGATATTTGTAATTTTAGTAATTCAATGAACTTTCAACAAAGCAAATCCCCTTTGGGGATAAAACAAAGCCTGGTCTTTTGGACCCGGATATTTATTCACCGGTTGCGAAGATCTACAATAGATTTTTTTATTTTTTGCATGAGCGGTGTTTTAATTTGAACTTTCAGAAAAAGGTCTCCGGGTTTTCCGCCGCCTTTTCCCCCCTCTCCCATCCCCGTTAGCCGTATTCGCTGTCCTTCCCGGACCCCTGGGGGTATTTTCACCACCAATTTCTTGGACTTTTTTCGCAGAAAATACGCGTAAGGACCTCCCTCGTGTGCCTGCATGGGGGTCAGGCGAATCACCTCATTGATATCTTTGCCATTTTTCTGGAGCGCAAAGCCGCTGATTTGTTTTAAAAAAAAGCTGGACAGCTTTCCGAATTTTCCGGACGAAGCAAACAAAGACGGATCGAATCGGGTTTTTCCAAAAGGACCGGAAAAAATAAATCCTCCGGCAAAAAACCCCGGTCTTTTAAACTGAAAGGTTTGATAGTCCTTGCCGTAGAATTCCTTGAAAATATCGTCAAATCCTCTGAACCCAAAAGCCTTCGCCATTTCCTCAAAAACATGATTGATGTCCGAGCCGCTGAAAATATCCTGTTCAGAGTAATTGGTTCTAAACTGACTGTAGGCGGAAGATCCGAACTGCTGCCGCAACATATCGTATTCGCTTTTTTTGGAAGGGTCTGAAAGGACGGCATAGGCTTCGTTAACCTGCTTCATTTTTTCACAATCTTGCGGATTTTCCTTGTTTCGATCCGGATGGTATTTAAAGGCCAGCTTCCGGTAAGCCTCCTTGAGCTGTTTTGAGCCGGCCGTTTTGTCCACCCCTAAAATCTCGTAATAATCTGTTTTTGGCATTTGGTTGCAGCCTCTTTTGATGGTTTCGGAAACCTCAATTCTGTTTACCCTCGATTCGGGTGATACAAAAACCATCTTTGACGGTTTCGTAAAAAGTCTTTTGTGAGCGACATCGAGCAAAATCAGACTTTTTACGAGTTCATCAACTTTGTTAAAGTTCAAAAACGTCGCCCGGTTTCATTACGGTCACTTTCGCAGAGGTTTCCGTTTCTACGCGATGGGCCCAGGCATTGGGGTCTTGTTTGATGATATCAAACGTATCGTAGTGAATCGGAACCACGTGTTCCGGTTCAATCAGCTTTACCGCCCGCAAAGCGTCGTCCGGTCCCATGGTAAAATTGTCTCCGATGGGCAAGATGGCCAAATCGATTCCTTCTTCACCAATCAGCTTCATATCAAAGAAAAGGCCCGTGTCGCAAGCGTGATAAATTTTTTTCCCCCGTATGTAAAACAAAAAACCGCAAGGATTGCCGCCGTAGGTGCCGTCCGGAAGTGCGGATCCATGATGCGCGATGGTCAATTTTACCCGTCCCCAGGGATAATCAAAGCCGCCCCCGATATGTTGGGGATGGGCATTTTGGATTCCCTGGTTTACCAGCCAGTTTTGGATTTCAAAGTTGGATATCACCGTGGCTCCGGTTCGCTGGGCAATTTCTATGGTATCGCCCAGATGATCCCCGTGACCGTGCGAAACTAAGATGTAGTCCGCTTCCACCGAATCGGCTTGAACCGGAGACAAGGGATTGCCGGTAATAAAGGGATCTGTCAGCAATTTCGTTCCATCGGTTTCAATCAAAAAACATGCGTGTCCGTACCAGTTAATTTTCAGTGTCATTTGGAACCTCCTTGTTAAAAGAAAGGTCATCTATATAAAAGATAAATATTATTTTTTACCACAATCCATTTTCCTTGTAAAACACCATCTCAAAATCCACTGAAACAGAACGGTATTGCCGGACGCATCCTTGAATGTAAACGCCCCGGGTGAGGCCACGGCGTCTACTTGTACCGGAAATTGCTTCATTTTATCTTTGTACTCCTGAAACGTTATGTAAAGGGAATAATGGATTGCAACGATCATCCAATCAAATTTGACCGGTTTTTCACCGGCAATAACTTGAGGAATTTCAAATTTAGTGATATTAATGGGGTGATTCTCTGTAGATAAAATTATTTTATAAACCCAAACCGTGGGGTAACGAGCGATTCGAGCCATGGGAATCCCGTGTTGTCTCCGTGTTTTCCATCGAGAGCGTTCACCGAAACGTTGATACGCATATTTCAAGATCATGTTTAATGCCTTTAAATTACGACCCGCTCTGACCGAACACGACATTGAAACCTATTCCGTACAGTTTCAATTGGACAGATTGGTTCCGGGTGTCGATAATGTCTGCTACGATGTGCATCTCAGTCCTGCCTTTTGTGCGTCCGTCCGAAAAGTGGTGCGCCTTCTTTTTCAGAAACATGCCAAAATTAAAAAATATTTAAACCTCTACAAGACCCGAAGCCTCAATATCGAACAAGATGAATTCAAAAGACTTTGTCGCGATGTATTGCATGCTGCCGTCAATAAAGCAAAGTCAGAGTCTGAAATTCAAATCGATTTGCTGGCCCAGATGGCCGTGATTAAAAAGCTCAGCGAAGAGATTCAGCGGCAGCACAAAACAATATTAGAAGATCTCAACCAGTCCGCTCGGAAACATGAAATATCCAGCAGTGAGGGCTTAAATAGATATGTCCAAATAAAAGAGAAGATTTCCGATATCCAGCAGAATAAAAAATCGCTGTTGCGGACCGTTGGAGAGGAGCTGTTCCGGTATTTTACTGAGGTCCAGCGTGAAGATCTCAAGGAAATGCGCGGGTCTGTTTTGGGTGCGGACGCGAATCTTCCCGACGATGTCTTTGCCAATCCGATTCTCCATGTGGAGAATCCCTTTGACGACTATTTTATGGTCGATGAATATGTTCTGCTGGCACATCGATCGGAAGATCCGGATAGCTATCAAAACTTTTTGATACTGATTCGAAGTCTTTTCAGAAAGATCCTATTAAAAATGTTCTTGACCACACCGCCGGCAACGGATCGGCCGGACCCGAAAGCGACCGGTGTCGACCCGGCAATCGGCCGTGCCGGAAAACCGGATTCCGAATCCCGGTACGAGGAATTGGATATATGGTTGAAACATGTGGACAACGTCGATACGCTGTTTGACGGTTTTAAATCCAGGGAGCGCTATAAAATCCTTAAAGAACGAAAAGAGACCCCAAAAAATATCGAGGATCTCAAAAAAAGGGCCAAACATCAGGATCGGCTGTTAAATTTCATTTACAAAAAATTTAACAAAGCAGGCTTTATTGAAAGAATTTCGGCGTCTTATGAAATGAAGACGGTGTATCTCGACTACTGTCCGCCTTTGGCACCTCAGCAGGTATTACAGTATCTCACCCAGCCCAAACAAAGGAAAGGCATTGTCGACCAGCTGAATCGTTTGAAAAAGTTTTACGGGAAATCGCATTCCCTTTTACCTTTGAAGAAAAAAATCCGGCAGTTGAAAACAATTTCAAAGCAGGAGAAGAAAAAATATTTAATACAGTTTTTGAATGATTTTGTCCGTTATCACAGGGATTTTCAAAATTTTTTGATGCTCAGAGAAGCTTTGGACCGAATACACCTGCTGTCGGATAAAAAGATGATCGACCTGTCTCGTGAGAATCGTATCCTCTACGAGTTTCTGCTTCCCGATGAACAAGCGCCGGCGGTCAGGCCGCCCATCAACCACGTCATCATCAAGGCGGATGTGCGGGATTCCTCGGACATCATCCTTAAAATGAAGGAAAAAGGTCTTAATCCGGCATCGTTTTTCAGCCTCAATTTTTTTGTTCCCATCACCAGCATCTTGTTTGAATATACGGCAGAAAAAGTGTTTATCGAGGGGGATGCGGTGATTCTTTCAATATTCGAGCATGAAGATGCGCCCCAAGGGGAGTACAGTGTTTCCCGTGCCTGTGGCTTGGCCGTTCACATGCTTGATATTGTCCGAAAGTACAATATGCTCGGCATAAAACATAAACTGCCGGTAATGGAATTGGGCATTGGCATCAGTTATAGTGACAGCCCGCCCACGTTTCTATTTGATGAGAGCCGGCGCATCATGATTTCGCCGGCCATCAATTCAGCAGACCGGATGTCGAAGTGTTCAAAACCCTTGCAAAAAACCATGTCAAATAAGAAAAGACCGTTTAATCTTTACGTTTTTGAACGTGCATCCACCAAAGATCCAACAATAAAAGACGATGTGTTGCTGCGTTACAATGTCAACGGCATTGAATTGAACGCCGATGGTTTTGACAAACTGTCCCAAGAAATCCATCTGGAATCGCTGGTGTGTGATCTTCCCGAGCTCCGGGAAGGAAAAATAACGGTTCATACCGGAAAATACCCAACGGCCACCGGAAAATATCAGAGATTGGTGATACGGGAAGGCCGAATCCCTGTTGTTGCGCCGAATGATTTCAGCACGGTCCGGGAGACGGATACACCGTACTTTGAAGTGTGTAC
>DATKWE010000129.1:0-6221 GCA_035529735.1 Desulfobacterales bacterium
CGGACCGAGCTAATATGCTAAAAGTAAAGAATCCGGGCCCATCTTAGATCCTTAGTCAACCGAACCGCCGTGATACGTGATCCGTATGCCCGGTGGTGTGGGAGGTGGGAGGCTGTGAGGCCCCTCCCTATCCCGATTATGCCGGAATAAAAAATAAAATACGGAGGATTACATGTTTCCAGAAAAACAAAAGCAAGCCTATCGTTCCTTTTACGATTCGGCACGGTATAATGATATTCTTGATCCTAAAACGACTTTATTGATTCATTTTGCATCTGCCATTGCATTCGGCTGCTACCCTTGAATGCAACATTACCTTAGCGTGGCTAAGGAACAGGGAATCAGCGACGATGAAATTGGTGCTGCACAATCTATTGTAATGGCGGTTTCCGCTGGAAGAGTAAATGCACAGTTAAGAGATGCTACTGGTATGGATGACTGAATCCTAAGCATAAATGGGGAGATTGAATAACCTCTAAGGATTGACACGACCTGAAAGGTCGTATTCAATCTATTGTTCAAGAAGTCCGGTCTAAAATAGTGCCGCTGCTCAGGCGGGACGTTGAGTTTGTAAAAGAAAAAAGTAAAAATTGCTTTCGTAGCTGCAATATCTCAACACACAAAACACCGATAAACTTTTGACAATACAAAACAACAGAGAGATAATTGCTTGCAAACATCGTCTAACAAATAAAATATAAGGAGATTACTATGTACGCAGTAGCTGTAAACGGAAGTCCACGGAAGGGCGGAAATACTGAATTACTTCTTAAAGAGGTGCTCAGCGAACTGCATGACGCCGGCTGGGAAACAGAGCTTGTAAAGGTCGGCGGAACAGCAATTCGCGGTTGTATTGCTTGCGAGAAGTGCTTTGAAAATAAAGACAATGAATGCTCAGTTAAAAAGGATAAATTTAACGCCATTTTTTCAAAAATGCTAAAGGCTGATGCTATGATTCTGGGCTCCCCAACCTATTTCGCAGCTGTATCTGCAGATTTAAAGGCATTGATTGAAAGGGCAGGTTATGTCGCTTATGCTAACAATCACGCTTTTTCCGGAAAAATAGGGGCAGCGGTTGTGGCAGTTAGACGGGGCGGAGCCACCCATGTATATGACACCATTAACCATATGTTCCAAATGTCAAGGATGATCATTCCTGGCTCAACCTATTGGAATATAGGCTATGGCCTAAACAAAGGAGAGGTGATTGAAGATAAAGAAGGCCTAGCTAACATGCGTCACATTGGAAAATGCATTGATTGGCTTGGCAAGGCCATTAAGCCCAATATTGCCAACTACCCAAAGGGCTAGCTTTTGCCAGCGCTCTGGGGCGCTCTGTCGCTCTGACTAAGCTCTGCGCTCCGTGCCAAAAATATATCCGGTAAATAGTTGCATAATCTTGCGCAAACATAAAAGGTACAAATTATAGGAGCCTTAACAATGGTAGATCAGAAATGGTTAACAACTTCTGCCGGCGTAAAAATGCCAAGGATTATTTACGGCACGGCCTGGAAAAAAGACCGCACGGCAGACCTGGTTGTGAAATCCATCCAGGCAGGATTTAGGGGGATCGATACCGCCTGCCAACCGAAACACTATAACGAGTCACTGGTAGGAGCAGCGCTTCAGAGGCTGCAAAACCAGGGTATCGAACGTGAGGCCTTGTTCCTACAAACCAAATTCACCCCATTTTCCGGTCAGGATCCAAGACAAGTGCCATACGATAAGAATTCCCCTGTTGAATTGCAGGTCGCCCAATCCTTTGAGGCATCGAAAAAAAACCTGCAAACAGAATATGTAGATTCTCTAGTTCTCCATTCACCAATGGCACCCCACGCGCTTTTGATGAAGGTATGGAACGCAATGGAAAAAATTCAAAAGACTGGTGGGGTTCGTCAGTTGGGAATCAGCAACTGTTACGATGCTGAAGTGTTTAGGTCACTCTATGCCGATGCCAGCGTGAAGCCGGCGGTTGTACAAAATCGTTTTTATCAGGAAACGGCGTATGATGCAGACCTGCGTCGCTGGTGCTCTCATCATGGAGTTATTTACCAGAGTTTCTGGACCCTTACTGCAAATCCTCATATTCTGGCCAGCCATACCGTTCGAACCGTTGCTCAGAAGTATAAAAAAACCGAAGCGCAAATCTTTTTTCGATATCTCAGTCAATCCGGTATTGTGCCGCTGACCGGAACGTCTTCCGAGCAGCACATGGAAGAAGACCTTGGCATCTTTGATTTTGAGCTTTCTTCTGAGGATTTAAAGAATGTGAGCCTCCTACTAAATCAGGTATAAAATCGGTGGAGCTCGACGCGGGAATCGCCGGCGCTCTTCCGTGCGACTCAACTCTCCGTTCGGCCCCATTAAGTCAAAACCTCTATTATGAAGCAAATCAAAATCTGACGAAATACATCGATGCCATTTTGAGTGTATAAAAATGTGGATCATCTCCCGATTAGTTGTAGTTAATTCGGGTAAAATAAGTGTGTCATCTCCAATTGAGCAGGGGTGATTATATAAGGTTCAAGGATTCCAGGGGCCAAGGGGTCGAGTGACCCGCCAAAAAACAGGCGGATAAAAATGCTAAAAATTTAGAAACAATAGTTGAAAAAGGACATCGCAGAAATAGACAGAATGTTAAAATCTCTGATAAAGTCTTTAGAAAACAAACCCTTGGATCCTTGACCCCTTGGATCCTTGGACCCTCTTCTCCAACTAAATTGGAGAAGAACCAAAAATGTTTGATGAACCGATAACATAAGGTGGTAAATTCATGAAAAATGATCTGAAACATAAATTGTACATGGGGTTTCGCGGTTTTATGATGCGAGTACCGCCGCTGCTTTCAGATAAAGGGGCGAAGAAAGGCGAAAAGGGTGCCAAGGCAAATGCAGATTGTCTGTCGAGAGACGAGCGTAGCGTCCATCATTTTATCGTTATGAAAATGGCGGTTGTCAAAGATCCTATTACAACCGAGTCGATCGCCAACGAGATGGGGATGCCAAAGGATCGGGTGCATCAAATTATTAACAAGCTTGAGAACTTAAAAACATTCATTTATCGAGACGATGGAAAGGGAATAAACTGGGCGTATCCTCTTTCTCTCGAGAACACCGGTTTCAGAATGGCGGCCTCTTCCGGCGAGCAATTTTTTGCCGCCTGAGCTGCTGACGCTTTTGCGACTCCCTTCGTGTATGGGAGATTACAAAAAAAGGAATTGTCTTTTACTATTCAGGCAGAATGCGCCAATAGCGGTAGACAGATAGAGATCGCACTTGACAGCGAACTGAATATTACAAAGGTGACAGACGGATCCGACCCGATGTTCTGCTTACCATTGGCGTCTCTTGCAAAAACAAAGCGCCCAAGTATTGTGGAGATATTCTGACGGAAGTCATTACTCTTCTGGTCAGAAGAGGATGTAAGAGAATATAAAAAGAGAGCGCGCGATCTTAGAGTATATATGAACCTAAGTAAAATAGCGCTTGCGGTCGTCAAAAGAATGCAGACATCGATTTTTGGTTTTGATGAAATATAAATTGAGAATTTTGTTTGAAGGGTCAAAAGAAGATGTCAAAGCCATCATAAGCCTGAAGGTGTAACACTCAACTATCTCAAGATAATTTTTCTTGTGCAAATCGCCGAACCCGGCGGTTCAATTGACGCCGAGAACTTCTGCGGCCCGAAGGGCAAGTTTAGCGGCGGCGCAAGTGACCTTGACGCGGCGGATGGGAACACTATGAAAAAACGAACACTATTATCATGGAGTAGTGGAAAAGATAGTGCCTGGGCGCTCCATGTTCTGCGCCGGCAGTCTGATATAGACGTTGTCCGGCTTTTCTCTACCGTCAACCAGAAATTTGAGCGCGTGGCTATGCACGCAGTCAGAAACGAACTGCTGCAACAACAGGCAGTAAGTGTGGGGCTTCCCATTCAGGTGATACCCATACCCGACCCGTGTAGTAATGCTGAATATGAAAACATTATGGGTGAATTTATAGAACAGGCAAAAGAACAGCGGATCGACTGTATTGCCTTTGGCGATCTATATCTTGAGGATATCCGCAAATATAGAGAGGAGAAATTGGACGGTACCGGGATTACACCCATCTTTCCTCTTTGGGGCAAAGATACTGAGGCCTTATCTAAAGAAATGCTGGAATGTGGCCTTCGGGCAATCATTACATGTATCGACCCTCGAAACATGCCGGCGGACCTTGCCGGGAAAGAATATAACGCGTCATTTCTTGAACAGATTCCAGCCGGCGTAGACCCCTGTGGAGAAAACGGCGAGTTTCACAGTTTTGCCTTTGACGGTCCCATGTTCAAAAGTGCAGTTAATATATTGGTAGGAGAAACGGTCTCTCGTGATGGCTTCATATTCACAGATTTAATACCCGACACCGAACCTCTTAAAACATCCATGTCAAAAGCTGAACAATTTTGATAAGGATCAAAAGCAGACCCGATTCCTTTCTTCTCCAGAAAGTTCCAGGGCTCTCATGGATTATCGATAGGTATCCTTACCCTATCAAAAATTGAAAAGAAGAAAATTTACGACCAGACATAGGGGGCGTTATATGATTGACAAAAGTAAAGAATATTCATACACGGGGATTCCAACCTTTTTCAAATCGGACTATGGCACCCTAGAGCAACTTCGCGATTACCAAATCGGTGTTTTCGGCGTTCCGATGGATACCGGGACTTCCAATCGGTTTGGCGCACGATTGGGACCGTCTGCCATCCGGAAGGCATCTACCTGGTTCAATCCGAGCACCTCTTTCAAGCGAGGAACCGTGATCGATTTGTACCAACGCCAAAAAGCGATTGACCTCAATTATCCTGAAATTCTTGATCTGGGTGATGTCACCATCTTCCCGACCAATTATCCCAAGACCCTTGAAGCAATTGAAACGTTCAGCTATGAAGTCGCCAAACGGGCATTTCCCGTTATCCTTGGCGGCGATCATTCTCTGACCTACCCGGTTGTGAAAGGGCTGGTGAAAGGCTTGCAGGAAAAAGAGCCGTCCATCACGCCAGGAATTATTCATTTCGACAGCCATCCTGATATTTGGGGATCCTATATTACCCTTGATGATGTCTGGCATGGTTCACCATTTCGCAACCTGCTTGACGATGGCATAATCCAGGGAAAACATCTCGTCATGATTGGCGACCGGTCATTACTTTCGATTGATGAATATGCCTATATCCAGGCGCATAATATTTCCTTATACTCGATCAGTGATATCTGGGAACGGGGAATCATGGCGGTTCTTGAAGAGGCCACTCAATATTTACGCGAGCAGACCGATGGCGTGTATATTTCCATCGATATCGATGTCTTTGATCCGTGTTATGCCCCTGGAACCGGCACTCCCGAACCCGGTGGACTGAGTCCGAGAGAGATGATCCAGGCAATCAATATTATCTGTGAAACAACTCGTTTGATTGGCATCGATGTTGTGGAAGTTGCCCCAAATTATGATCTTTCAGAGAGCACTCAAAATTTGGCGGCATTTCTTCTGGATAGATTTTTCCTCCTGTATAAGGACTTTTGATGCGTCGGCGTTGCCATGAGAGAAAAGAGTATAAGAAAGATGTCCCCTATGATTATTAGAAGAAAAAGGCGGAAAGCGGCGGTATATCAGTATCAGAAGGATGGCCGTTATTTTGCTCAGATCGCCGACAGCTTAAAAGAAGCCGGCGCGGAGGAACTGGCTGAACTCGGCGCCGAAGATGTCAGCCCGGAATTCAGCGGAATTCATTTCAGGGCGGACACATCAACCCTGTATCGAATTAATTATCTGACCCGACTTCTTTCACGATGCCTTGCGCCGTTAATATCATACGCTTGCCCCGATACCGATACGCTGTATCAGAAGGCCAAACAGATCCGGTGGGAAGATTTTTTTGCAAAAGGCGATACCTTTGCCGTATCGGGAAATGTTTCCGACAGTGCGATTTCGCATTCAAAGTACGCTGCCCTCCGCCTTAAAGATGCCGTTGCCGACTATTTCAAAGAAAAAACCGGTCAGCGTCCGGATGTGTCGGTCAGGAATCCGGATATCCTGCTAAACCTTCATATCCGGCACGATAAGGCAGTAATAAGCCTCGACACTTCAGGCGGCGCGCTTCACCGGAGAGGATACAGAGAGGAGACCGTTTCGGCGCCGATGCAGGAAACCGTTGCCGCCGCGATCGTCCGATTCAGCGAA
>DATKWE010000130.1:0-20419 GCA_035529735.1 Desulfobacterales bacterium
AACTGGTGATACATTGAGAATATATGCTAAAATCCCCGCCTTTAAAAACTTGCATTTTCTTGCCAAAACAACAACCTGAAGCTAATTCTTACTTATTACATATATCCTATTTCTTACAAAATTGCAAAAAAAGGCAAACCCCTGAAAAAAGGATTTGCCCTATTGAAAATTGCAGACATGAAATCAAGGCCAAGATGTTAGCCGTATCAAAGGTTTTCCGGCCAGTTGATATCCTGACGGTTTTATTGCAGATCACAGCCTTACCCAAACCTGAGATAATACTATACCATAAAAATCATGCTTTTTGAGATCTGAGGTACCTTGTCAATCTTATTAAAACCGAATTGTCAACCGGCAGAGAAACGGCGAATTGGAGGTGAAATTGCTGCAAAAAAGGAATTTTTCATAGTATAAATGCGACCATGAGTTCCAAAGCATGCCCTGAATTTTGTGCATTCATGCACATTTTTCTGGGCATTTTTATTTTTCCCCATAATTTTTTCCCATCTAAGCCACTTATTATGCATCGGTTTTTAAATAAGTGTGTATTTTATCACCATCGTCTGGAGCACCTGTAAAATAATGCTCTCCCCCGCCCGTTGAAAGCGGGACAAGGTATTCAGGCAAAGTCGAATAAAGGTGTTGTTCTCTTTTCAAAATCAAAAAACTCATTTCAAATGCCCGCTTGTTTAAAAAAGATTCTTTTTGGCACGGGTGTTGCTAAATGGTTTTCTGATCAATTTCATTTTTATTTGTATGATAAAATCAGCCGATGAATCTCGTTTCTTCGCAGGCTCGCTAACTTGTGTCCATCCAGAAACTGTAGATTTCGGCCAGGGCAAGGCCGCAGCCTTTTTGCGACTGCAGGCGTAGCAGCGCTACGCCGAGGATTGCGAAAAGGCGAGAACACAGGCCTGGGGCGAAGGATGCCGTTTATGGATGGACACCAACTTACACTTCACCTACTCTCCCGCATAGGCTGATACCTGAATCCTGCATGAAAATAATATAGATCTGAACATGTCTTTTTCCACCTTAGCTTGTTGTTGCATATTTTTATGAATTATTAGGGAGTAAATAATGTACAAGTGTAATCATTTTGCGATTCATGAACTGGTGCCGCGCAACGTATTTGAGGATCGTGGAGAAAAGGCCTGGGAGCTGTTGGATGATCGCTTGTTAATCACATTAGATCGATTGAGAGAACGGTACGGTTCGATGACTGTGAATAATTGGTACTGGGGTAAAGACCGAGAGTGGAGTGGACTGCGAACCAAAGAAAGTCCATTTTACAGTCCATACAGCCAGCACACATTTGGTCGGGCAGCGGATTGTTTATTTTTCAAAACGTCCGTTGAGCAGGTTCGCCAAGATATTTTATCAATGCCAACTGATTCGGCATTTGAATGGATTGGAAGTGTTGAGTTGGGTGTGTCGTGGCTGCATTTCGATATAAGAAACTGTGATCGAATCAAGGCCTATCATCCGTAACATCTGAAACGGTGTTCTTTTCGGCGAGTGTTAATTCCATGACATGGGGTTATGCTCGAAATTATTGACCGCTTTCGCTTTCCTCTCTGGGATCGAACCGATCTAATACATAGAAAACTAAAATAAAACAACAAAAATGAGAGCGATTTTAGGCAATTGAGCGACGATTTATCAATGCTCCCAAATTGGGGAGCAGCCAATCTCAAAGCCGTTGGGCACAATGAAAACAACCGGGTAAAAAAGAGGACCGCAGCGAAGTTTGATTGACACCCTGTACGGTGTTGCCTACCCGCTCAGAGACAAGATTTTTTCTGAAGATGCGGAAGCAAAAATTAGAAAAAGTGTGGCGAATTACTGTCTCGCCCAAGCTGAAGCCCGAAAACCTTATAACTTTAATTTTCTTGATTCACAAACCGACGATGCATTCTATTGCAGTCAACTTGCATATAAGGCTTACCTGCGGCATGACATCGATCTGAATACCGGCAGAGGAGTTCCGAATATCCCGGGTACAAACAGCGTGATTTTCCCTCAGGAAATATGGAGCGGATGTACAAACAGGAAAGTTAAAGAACAAACTGTGTAAAAGAGGGAAAAATTATGAACATCCTGACGACAACGGAAAGGCTCAAGGTTATCCAAAGACAACTCGGTAGAGATAAGAAAGCCCGGATAATCACTAACGCAAGAACTGACTATCATACTTCTGAATTGGTTTCGATTTAGTTTTTGCCATCAGAAGCTTTTAAAGTGTGTTGGCATTAGCGATAACTGAGATTGGAGTTATAAAATGGTAGATCAATGGTGATCGAACCTGAAAAACTCCTTAGGAGGGATAAAATGGCTAACAAGTCTGGAAAATTAGATAAATCCGAAAAAATATTCTGGTGGATATTTATAATATTTATTTTAATAAATGTTGCAACTGTAAGTGCTTGCTTTTACATGCATCATTCATACTGCGTTAAAATCAATGAAATTGAGAAACAGGATTATATAACAGAACAGATTAAAAATGAACGCCAAGATTTGAAAAATAAAATATCCTTTTGGGATTCTATTGGAGCGGGCGTGATACTTGGCGGAATTTTTGTAATCATTGCATTATACTATTTTTACAATAACATTCTTGAACCGCTTCAAACAGATGATCGGGCAGCTGTAATGAGATATGGCGATCAAAGCATCAATATTCTGATGGCCAGATGGTTTTTCCCCCCGCTCATTCTTCAATGTTGTGTTATTATTTTAATGTATATCACGGTATATGCGTTTCCGTTTAAAGATAATATTTATATCCAGCCGTATCGATATGGAAAACTATACAAGCAACTTGAGAATGCCGCCAGTGATCTGGTACTGGAATCGGAAAATGTGACCACTGAAAAAGTAAAAGTTTATCTTGATTCTAAAAAAGAGTTGGTTACTGATCATTTCAATGCCATATCAAAATTCGGTACTGATAAGATAGCATCAGAGTACATTATTTACCGGGTGCCTTTTTTTATCGCGCTTTCATTCAGTTTTTTGGGAGTTTTAATCTTTTCTCTAAAGGATGCCGCCTTTCGACTGCATGCGAGCGATTTGTATCCCCGAACTTTCGTAAGTTATCTGGTTCGTTTTCTTTTTGCCACAACGCTTTCAATTTCAATCGCCTATTTTCTGATGAATGATTGGCCGGTCAACTCCGCACCCATCCTTTTTTTCCTCATCGGTTTTTTCCCGCAAAAGGCGCTGCAATATGTTGAAGACAAAGCATTAAAGACTTTTAAATTAGAGAAACATGATGTGACTCAAGTGCCGCTCGGCAAAATTCAAGGTATGAGCGAATACAAGACATACCGTTTTCGGGAAATAGGCATCACGGATGCACAGAACTTGGCTTCCGCTGATCTTAATTTTTTAAAACAGAATTTATCATTCTGTTGCAGTATGCTTTGTGATTTCATTTCACAGTCGATTCTTCTAATTCATTTGCAGGATGATATCGAAAAACTTCGGAAAGTCGGGATTCGAGACATCCTTTCGTTTAAAGCGATGGCTAAAAATAGCGGCATTGATAATGTCGCCACCGCAGCAAAAATCGACAAAGAGATATTAGATGGAATGTTGAAGCTGCTGGAAAGTGAACCAATGAAAACAAAAGTGGACAGTATTACCAGATATATTACGGAATCCACAAATGAGGAATTTTTAAAAATGACTGGCCATCTGCCTGTCCAGCCATAAGAGAATATTTTTTTTTGCGAGGGATGCTATCAGAACCGGCAGAGGATTACGGGTATGAGCCCGCATTTCGACTACCTAAAAGGAGGCAAAAATGAAAAAAAAAGGGAAGAAACCGTATATGGCGGTCATCGGGTTACTCATATTGTTTGGGTTGAGTGCCTGTGCCGCCATACCTAAAGAATCGGCTGATTTATCGATTGAGTTAGGCAAGCGGATATCAGCAATCGAAGACGCACATATGGTTTTGGTCGATAAGTACTTCAATGAAAAGCGCAGCCGGGTTGATGAGTTCGTAGAAAAAGAATGGGTGCCGGAATTCGCAGCGCAGTTTTTTGCCAATCAACAGATTGCGAATATGTGGAACCAGATTGTCAGCTCCGGCAACACGGCGGATCGTCTTGAGTTTATCGTCGCGCTGGGGCCTAAATTGCAGACGAAAATTAATGCGAAACGGTTGGAATTGATCAAACCGCTGGATGATGCAGAACGAATAATCAAGCAGCAGTTGCGCGATAATTATGATCAGGCAAGGGCGATCAACAACAGTGTTACCAGCTTCCTTGTTTCGGCCGTCAAGGTGGCAGAGAATCAAAATCGCTATCTGGAAATGGTGGGAGTGAAAGATGAAAAGATCGCGGAAGTTCTGGACCAGGTCGATTCAGCCGTTGAAGAATTGCGGGGAAAGGCTGAGCAGGTTGTTGAAAAAGGAGAGAAGGCCGAATTGTATTATCAGAAGCTGAAAAATGCGATGGCAAAACTCAAGGATAAAGGAGAAAAATAATGGCACTTGATTTTTCAAATATCGATATTGATGCGATCGCCGACGATGCGGCACAAAAGACGGATGATAAGCTGGCAGGACAGATTTCTTCGTTAACAAGAATGACAGATGCTGAGATCAAGAAGCTGTTTCCTAAAGCAGCGGATGCGAAGAAGTTGGTGGCGTTGATGCAGATAGTTAAGTCGGCGGAGACTCGGAATAAAAAGATTTCCAACATAGTCGAAAATTCCGAGAAGTTTGCAGGGATCGTGTTGAAGTTGTTGGATAAGTTTTTGTAAGGGGCTCAGAAAAGCAGGGGCCTGTTTTCCTGGTGTTCTTGACCGGGAAAACACAGGAAAAAATCGTTAAGGAGGAAGGGATATGGATATCGAATTTCATTATTTCATAACATATATTCTTAGCCGTAAAGCTGGTTTTGATGAAGAGGACGCATATAAAATTGCCTATTCAAGCCAGTATACTGATGACAACGAGTTCCATTATTTTGTGAATTATAAAGATGGCGGCCATTTCTTAAATGAAATTTCACAGACAATGGATATTACCAAGCCTTCGCTTAAAAGGCAAAAAATCTACCCTCTGTTTCATTTTATACCAGGAGGGAAAGAATCTGAAGAAACATGTACTCTAAAATGCGGTGAAACAAAATGTTTTGTAACGATTCCGAATAACGAAAACGCTCAGATGTTGTTGAAAGAGGCTATTAATTCGGGCGATCTTTACCGAATAGGAATTGCTGTTCATGCTTTTGCCGACACCTGGTCGCATCAGAATTTTTTAGGATTTGAAGACAAAGCAAACTCCAGGAAAGGGATAGGCAAACTAATTCCTAACATCGGGCATGCTGATTTTTTTCATGAACCGGATAAAATACACAATGAATGGGAGGATACTCGTTTAGGGAAAAAGGAGTCAATTATTAACAATGACGACCGATTCTTAGAATCGGCCAAACAAATTTTTATCTACCTTTATCGCTATAAAAATCCTGCCAGCGACGATTCCATGGCTGCTTCAAAATATGAGGAACTTAATTTAGAGCTGCAGTTAAAAGATGCTATGGATGATTCCTATTTGTGGGGATCGGATGATAAGGCCCGTATAAAGGCTTACAAGAAAATCTGTAATGAACTGCAACTTACGAAATATCAGTATCATCCCAATACATGGAGATACGATGCGGTTGAAAAGAAAGAAATGGAATTTGATCTTTTTGATAAATACTGGGCCAAGAACGATTTTCTTGAGTCTGACTGGTACAAGTTTCAACAGGCGGTAATTACTCATCGTGATTATGCGTTAGATAAGTTCATGCCTCTATTTGAAAAGGCGGATCTGATACCTTCGTTCTCCATATCATAATTAGGGCATCGCATTCTTGGATATAAGCATAGCAAGCACACTGTTCAGTGCTCGAATCTTCAAGTGGTTGGTGTCCTATCTTGAGGTTAAGATTTGCTCCTGAAGGTTTCTTTCAGGATAAGATGCAATAGATATAGAAGTTCGGGGATTAAAGGACGCTGACAACGGAGTGCTCTCAATGTTCACAATGTTACGTGACAAGCTTTATTGGAAAGAAGGCGTGGACAAAGAAAAGACGCACTGGTACAGGTTTCAGGAGGCGGTAAAAGAGCATCAGGGAAAGGCAATGGAAGATCTTGAAAGACTGTTTGCCAAAATGGGAATTAACCTTCACCACGTATAAAATTGTATTGACTAAAATTTAATCCGGCACTTATCAAATTGTAGGTATGATCAAATCTGGTAACCTTGCAAATTGTGGTATGGAATGGATATCTTTTAAACAATCACAACTTGATATTTACGGTTCAAGTTTGATATCTATCAACTTAATGGATTTCATGTCGTGGCAAGCGATCAAAGGTTTTTATAGGATTCATTTTTGTGCTATAGTCTCAATATATCTGTAATTTTATGTTGTCACATTTTATGGGTGGCTATCAGGCTATTTTTTGTTCCATATGGGAATATTAAATAGACGGCTATTTAATGTGGTTCTTCTCCCGATTAGTTGTAGTTCATTAGGGTAAAATAAGTGGGTCATTTCCAACTGTGCAAGTGTGATCCCAGAGGGTTCAAGGATTTGATGAATCAAGGGTGCAAGGATCCAAGGCCCGCCCTGTCGCGACGCGGTGATTACTTAAAGAATAGGCTAAGCTTCATAATGATGATAGTTTATTGATAATTTAGTAAGGTTAATCGGTCTGGGCCAGGGGTTCGAGAGACCCGCCACAAAACAGGCGGATAAAAATGCTAAAGAATGACAAAGAGTTGAAAGTCTGGCAAAAGTCATTCGGACTATGTATAGAGATCTATAGAATAACAGCAAAATTCCCAACGGAAGAAAGATACGGTCTAATTTCACAGATAAGAAGATCTGTTATGTCTATTCCTTAAAATTTAAATCTCACCACCAGGGATTCTTGGATGACGCTTTTATTCTGGCTTGCCGTAATCTCTCTTTTATTGACGGTTGGTTGTACCCTGGAAATCGTCCTGGGAATGCGGCGAATGACTCACATCGGTGATGTTCCGCCCATCCAACAGAAAAATGTTCCAAAAGTCTCTGTCATCATTCCGGCATGCAATGAAGCGGCAACCATTGGACCCGCTTTGCGGTCCGTGCTGGCCATGGATTATGCCGATCTGGAAGTCATGGTCGTCAACGATCGGTCAACCGACGAGACCGGTGCTGTCCTCCATGGGATCCAAAAAGAATATCCCCGTTTGCAGACCCGTCAAATCTTCCAACTTCCCAAAGGCTGGCTGGGAAAGAACCATGCCCTTCAGAACGGTGCCGAGCACGCTCGAGGAGAATATCTCCTCTTCACCGATGCGGATATCATCATGGAAAAAACCGCTGTTGCCAGAGCCATTTCCCATATGCTTGAAAACAGGCTGGATCATGTGAGCATGTTTTTCAAAAATATCGCCCCGGGCGGACTTTTAAATGCGCTTTTTCTGGACGTGGGCGCCGGGCTCATGCTGCTGTTCAAACCCTGGAAGGCGAAAGATCCAAACAGCAGGCGATACATCGGGGTCGGTGCATTCAATCTTGTCAAGGCCTCCGCCTACAGCGCCATCGGCGGCCACCGATCCATCGCCCTGCATCCGATAGACGATGTGATGCTGGGAAAAGTGATTAAACACCACGGTCTTTCACAGGACTGCCTTCTTGGCCACAACTTTGTACAGGTTAAATGGTACGCTACGGTGCGCGAGTTTATCAACGGCTGTATGAAGAATGGGTTTGCATTGTATAACTACAGTGTTTTCAAAGTGCTGTTTGGCGTCCTTTTCGTTTTTACGTTAAACATCCTGCCGCTCTGGGCGTTCTTTTTTACCTCCGGAATTACCCGCGGCCTCTTTGGTGCGGTGATCATCATCCGTATTTTATCGTATGTCCATGGATTTTCAAATATCGGTGTCAATCCGTGGTATTCAATCTGGTCGGTGGTCACGCCGTATGTCAACATATACATCTCGATCAAAGCTGCTGTAATCACCACAAGAAACAAAGGAATCGTTTGGCGGGGAACATTCTATTCCCTCGATGAATTAAAGACGAACCGAATCTAACCGCGACTCTGTCCCTGATTGAGCGAAAAGTTCATGCAATTCTTGACTTTGGTTCTTATAAATGCTGTGTTTCTTCATGGTGAGACTATTTTCGTTTAATTACAGTATAACCAATAATCTTGCTGTCTAAAAATATCTAATAACGGAGGTATATGTGGAAAAACTGAAAGGCTATCAGAAAAAATATCTGAAGGGGCTTGTCCACGGTATGAAACCTTTGGTGTTTGTCGGACAGAAGGGGCTCTCCCCCACTGTAACCAAGGCCGTTGATGAGTCATTGGAAAAGCACGAGCTTATCAAGGTCAAATTTATTGATTTCAAGGAAAAAGATCAGAAAAAAGAGATGGTGGGCGTCATTGAAAAAAAGACCGAATCCGAGTTGGTGGGGATGATCGGCCATATTGCAATTTTTTATCGTCAGCAGAGGGATCCTGAAAAAAGAAAGATTAATGTTCCAAAGCGAAAGACGGCATAAATTGAACCCCAATTGAGCAGATGGGGATTCTGCCGGCAAGAAAAAGAAGGAAAAAATTATGCCGCTGCCGAATTAAACGTTGAACCGGATATTGAGGATATCTCCGTCCTTTACTTTATAATCCCTGCCCTCCAAGCGAAAGCGTCCATTATCACGGACACCTTTTTCTGAACCGCAATCCATGAGGTCGCCGTAGGAGAAGCACTCGGCGCGGATAAACCCCCGAAAAAGATCGGAATGGATCGTTCCGGCCGCGTCCACGGCCGTGTCGCCGTTGTGCACCGTCCAGGCCCTTACCTCATCGGATCCCACGGTAATAAAACTGATATGGCCGAGCATTTCATAAGCAAAGCGGGTCATGCGGTCTCGGGCCGATTCAGCGATGCCCATGTCCTCCATGAACATATTTGCTTCCTCGGTGTCGCTGAAAGCGGCAAGGTCCATTTCGAAATTGCCGGAAAATTCAATACCCTTATATTTTTCTTCTATTTGGGTCAGAAGATCAGTGTTCCGGCCGAAGTTTTCTTCACCGGAGTTCAGGATGACAAAAATAGGTTTTTGGGTGATGAACTGAAACCCGCTGATCAGCTTTTCCTCGTTATGATTCAGGACCAGATTCCGAATGTGCCGGCCGCTGTTCAATTCTTCTTGTATTTTTGTGAGAACCTTTTCTTCCATCTCCATTGCGTTGGTCTTTTTACCCCGCCTGGAACTCCATTCGATCCGTTCGAGTCTGTTCTCGACGATGATCATATCAGATAGTATAAACTCGGTGTCCACAGTGTTAATATCCGAAAGCGGGGTTGGATCCCCCATAAGATCATCGGTAAAATTACGGGAAACCAGCGCAACGGCATCCATGTTCCGGACAAGGTTCATTTGAGCGCTTGAAAAACCGCCCTCACGAGCGGAACCTTCTGAAAAACCTGGAAAATCAACGATATCAATGGTAGCATAGGTTGTTTTTTTAGGCTTGTAAAGTTGCGAGAGGCGGGTCACGCGTTCGTCCCCCACCTTAACAACGGCAATATTCGGTTCTGCTTTGTTGTTGGCGTAGGCGGCAACCTCCGCTTCCGATCTTGTGAGCGCATTAAAAATGGTTGTCTTCCCGGAATTGGGCAGACCCAACAATCCGATCTTCATGGTGTCTCCTTTTCTCTATTTCTAAAACCCGATTCAAATCGGTTTATTTTAGGATAGATAAGATAAGACCCATCTAAGGGTTTGTCCAGTAATATCGTGAAATCAGGAATACGAACCCACATTTTTCTTGCATGCAGGTCGATGCCGTAATACTATTTTGGCCGTCGGCACAGCCCTGGCCAAAAACCCGTTTCCCATCATAATCCCATGTCACCGGGCCGTTCGATCTGACGGAACCCTCGGTGGATATCAGGGGGGTCTCGAAATGAAACGCGCCTTGCTGGAAATGGAAGGGGTTTGTTTCGACACATTGGATCGTGTACTTACAAAAGGGTTTTTCTACTGAAAAACAGAGGGCCGTTGGCAGGCCGTTCATTTTAAAAACGCCGGGACGCATATAAAAACAGCATGAAGGAACCGTTTAAACAGCCGCTACGCCCTGCTTGAAACAGCGTGTTATGTCGGTCCGATCCATCTAAACCCTATAATTGCATAAATAACATGGCAAAATGAGTTTAAAGACTATAATGATCAGCATTTCCAGACTTTTTCTCTGTTTTGATGGAATTGACCCCAAGTGACATCATGAAAATAGTGAAAACAGCCATGTTATTTACCCAAAGGGAAAGCCGATGGCGCCGCAACTCCTTCGTTGTAAAGGGTTTGCGGTAAAATACTACAGCTTCACCCTTTACGCCTCGGATTTGCAGCACCCTCGACTTTTGCAACATTAGGGTAAACCGGAAGACGGGAGGATGCCCACATGTCACCCAAAAAGACCCACACAAAGGTCCACCGGCCGAATCAGCTTGTCGACGAGGCCCGGCGACTTCGAGAGCGTCGAGAGAAGACCTATCGGGAGCGAGCGCTCAAGATTTTTCCGCGGATCTGTGCCCGATGCGGACGAGAATTCTCGGGGAGAAAAGTTCGAGAGCTCACGGTCCATCACAAGGATCACAACCACGACAACAATCCGTCTGACGGCAGCAACTGGGAGTTGCTGTGTATCTACTGTCACGAAAACGAGCACTCCCGGGATCAGGTGGCGGAATGGTATGGCGGAACGACGACTGGCGGCGAGCAGGCGGCGTCTTCCAGCCACCGGCCGTTCGCTGCTTTGGAAGATTTGCTGAAAAACAAAAAATAGAGAGAAAGAATGTTTGAACAGATAAAGGCCGCTAAAGAAAGATTGAAAGGTTACGCCAATGTTACGCCGGTCATGACGTCCCGGACACTAAACCGGCGGGTTAAGGCAGATGTGTATTTCAAGTGTGAAAATTTTCAGCGGATCGGCGCATTCAAGTTTCGCGGGGCATTCAATGCCATCTCTCAGCTTCCGGAATCGCAAAGGTCCTGCGGTGTTGTTACGTTCTCTTCGGGGAACCATGCCCAGGCCGTTGCGCTGGTCGGTCAGATGCTGAACGTTAAAACCGTAATTGTAATGCCCAACAACGCCCCTGCAACCAAACGTGCGGCCACCGAAGAATACGGGGCCACCGTTGTGGAATACAACTCTGAAGAAACAACCCGTGAAGCAGTGGCAACAGCACTTGAAATCCAGCACGGTTATACGATGATCCCACCGTTTGATCATTCGGACGTTATCGCCGGCCAGGGAACTGCGGCTTTGGAATTGTTTGAAGAGGTCGGAGATCTCGATATGCTGCTGGTTCCATGCGGCGGCGGCGGGCTGTTGAGCGGTTCGGCGGTCTCGGCCAAAGGAATGTCACCGAACTGCCGGACCATCGGCATCGAACCGGAACTGGCCGACGATGCGACCCGGTCATTTCGAACAAAAAAGCTCCACAGGGTAAAAAATCCCCAGACTATCGCTGACGGAACCCGTACGGCGTCATTGGGCAAGATCACATTTCCGTTGGTGCTGGCCTATGTGGACGATATGAAAACAGTGTCGGAAGACGCCATTATAGACGCCGTTAAATTTCTGTTTTACCGAATGAAACTGGTGGTTGAGCCGTCCGGTGCACTTGGGCTGGCGGCATTGCTGTGTGGGGCCGTGATTCCCGAAGGCCGGGTCGGAATCATTTTGAGCGGCGGCAACATCGATTCCGCCACCATGACATCGATTTTAAGCGCCTGAACACGGGCTCAAAGCGTCATCTGATTTTAGTTTTCTGGTTATAGTTTTCTGGATCGAAAAATCATGACGATGAGCCAAAGGGCAAGAACAGTGGCAATAACATAGCCGGTCAGTCCCAAAATTGCCGATAGAGAAATCTTCTGCCCGCCGAAAATTTCGGCCGTAAACAAAAACATTTTTTGGGGGGCGTTCAAAACCATGGCGCCGGCAATCAGCGAGGCGGAAATGACCAGACCGACAATCAGCCGGTTAATGCTTTTTACCAACTGGACGTTGATTTCCTGAAAGCCGTTGTGCTGAAGTTCTATTCGCTGTTTGCCCTTGGCGGTTTGCTTGAGAATATCATGGACGAGCTTTGGCATCGATTTCATATGACCGCCCATGGCAAGGGTGTCTTTTCGAAAATTTTTCAAGGCCTTTTTTGTTAGATAGCTTCGCTTGATCAGGGCTTTGGCATACGGCCTGGTCACTTCCAAAATGCTTGCGTCGCTTCCCAGTATCTTCCCGAGGGCTTCTGTCTGAATAAATGTCTTCAGAAGCAGCAAAAGATTTCTCGGCAGCCGGATCTTATATTTGTATATCAGCTGAATGACCTGGCCATGGACCTCCTTGACCGAAACGGTCTGCAAGGAACGTCCGTAAAAAGGTTCACTGATATCCTTAATATCTCTGCGGAAGCTTTTGAGATCCATGGTTTCTTCGTCGATCAGATCCGCATCCAACAGCGCATCCATGACCATATCATAATCGTGTTCAGCAAAGCCCAAAAAAAGATTCGCGATTTGCTGCATGGTTTCGTCATCCAGATACCCGGTAATGCCGAAATCCACCAGGCTCACACGACCGTCGAACATGACGATGGTATTGCCGGAATGGGGATCTCCATGAAAAAAACCGAAATCCATCAACTGGCGGGAGAAGGAACGCAACCCGATCATCGCGATTTCTTTTGGATCGATCCCATGGTCCCGGATGGCATCCACCTGATCCATTTTAAACCCGGGGATATGTTCCATGGTAAGGACCGATTTTGTGGTGGTTTCCCAATGGACTTTGGGGATATAGATTTCATCGTCCCCTTTGAAGTTAACGGCGAACTTCTCGATATTCCCGGCCTCGATAAACATATCGAGTTCTTTGAAAACAATCCGCTCGAATTCTTTGACCAGATTAATGGCGCCGATGACCCGGGCGATTTCAAAAGCCTTTTCAGCCCGTTTCGCAATGGCGTACATCAGGCGGATATCTTTTCGAATCTCCTTGTCGATGCCGGGCCGGATGACCTTGACCGCAACCTGTTCTCCGCTGAAAAGTTTGGCCATATGAACCTGTGCTACGGACGCGGCGGCCATGGATTCCGATGTAAACTCAGCGAAAATTTCGTCCAGTGGACGTCTGAGTTCTTTCTGGATGATATCCCTGATTTTGCTGAAAGGTACCGGCGGCACCTGGTCTTGAAGCTTTGTAAATTCTTCGATGTATTCCGTCGGAAAGATGTCGGCTCGCGTGCTCATCAATTGGCCGAGTTTAATAAAACTGGGCCCCAGTTCTTCGAGAGCCCGCCGAATGCGCCGGGGGGAAGGAAAACCGTTTTTGGCCGTCCATTCCTTTGCTTGTTGATCAACCGGCCGTCTTTTCTTTGCTTTGAAAAGCCTTTCGGTAATATCTCCAAAGCCGTGCTTTCCCATGATTCGGATTATTTTCCCGAGTCGCCACAATTCTTTCACACTGTTGTCCCCTGAAAATATAGAGTTTTGAAATTACGATGTTAGATTTCGATAGAAGTTATTGATATGGCAGTTTGTTGCCATTTTTTTGATGGGCTTCACGAGACATTCGGGTTAGGCTTCTTCCCGGGAAGTCTCACCGACCTTGGGCCATTTTTTTACGATTTCTTTTAGTTTTTCGGCATCTGCAATGTAACGTTCGAGATACCCGCAATCCGTGCAGACATAATTGTCGAGTGCCGCAATGGAAACGATACTTATGGGGATGCTGTTACTGCCGAACGGACCGCTTTTCGGTAACACCTCAACACCTGAATGAACCTCTTCCGACCCGCATCTGGGGCATTTTCCTTGTTTCACGTTTACGCCTCCTTACCCGGAAAAACCGAAAATTCATGCGAAGCATGTTTAACAAAATTTTTAAATCCCTGCATCAACCAACACACCATTGGCCAGGTATGTGACAGGTGCATTATTAGCACGCTTTGGTGCTTAAAATCGATAAAAAAAACTAACTATTTATAATGTTTCTCACAGTTTGTTTTCGATCAATTGGGGTAATACATCATTGCCCATTCATCCACTTTTGGCAAATGTTATCTTTCCCCGTTGGGATTTTTTCAGATTTTTTTAACCGCCGTTGCAAAACCTCCCGGTGAGTCGTTTTTGAGTTTTCTGTGGGAAAACCGCTGGTGGATCAGAATCGAATACCTTGGACGACGAAATATATCCCCATTGCAATCATCAGGACGGAGCCGATTTTATAAATCATGTCTCTGGACCTCAACCATCCCATACCGGTAAGCCTGGCAACCAATAGCAGGGCGGGAACTGTTCCGATGCCAAATACCGCCATCAGTCCCATTCCTGCCAAAACAGCTTTGAACGAATTTTGGATCTCCATGCCTGCCCTTGCCGCTGCAACCAAGGCCGTATAAACCGGCCCGCAGGGCAATAGGCCGAGGAGCATCCCCAAAGGGAGGTACGCCGCGGTGGATTGTATGCCGGACAATTTGCGAAAGCCGCGGCGGATCACGCCTTCGAAGCTACAATAGTCGCCGAAGATCCGTCCCAAGGGAACCCATCCGCTCATACCCAGCCCCATGACGATAATCATGAGACCTGCAAAGATCATGACGCCCTTCTGCACCCCCCCGATGCCGGCGGTGATGCGCGTGAAGGCGCCGCTGGCGCCCATGACGCCGCCGAGAACGGCATATGTCGTTATTCTTCCGGCATGATACAAGAGATTCGGGGCCATCACCCCTTTTGGCCTTAAATTAAGGGAAAAGGAGACGACAATCGGGCCGCACATGCCGATGCAATGTCCGAATCCAACGAAAAAACCGGTGGTAAAAAAAGCGATATATAAGGTCTCAATAGATGACATCGAAGACAAACTCCGCGGCCCCCATGTTTGGAACAGTGACCGTCGCTTTCCAAACCTTTTTTCCGCTGGGACATCGCACGATAATGCCGGTTCCCTCATAGACGCCGTTTCCCATAGATTTAAGGGGCACCCGGTTGGGACCCATTTTCATACCCGGCATTCCAAGATCAATATACGGCGCCGCCTCCGGCTGTTTCCCCGTCAGGGTTATCCTGAACGTTAAATCCGCCATGGCTTTGACCGGTTTGGGGGTGATATCGAGAACCACCTGGGTGTCTGAAAGTTCTTGGGTGCAGGAAGTCTGCTGGATGTCGCAGTTCACCAAGGCGGAATGATCCTTTTCCGCCCCTTGAGCCGGCACGCCATAAATGACCATAGAGAGCAAAAATATACCGACAAAAAGTATCCTTAAAAGTCCCTCTCCTGCCTGTAGAAACCCCATTCGGCCTCGATGTATCACTTTTTTAACGCCTGAAGTCAGCATGTTCACCTCCCAAGTTACGATGTTTATTCTAACATTATAAAAGTCGAAACGGTGTACAGCACGATTTAGTTATTAATATACCCTCAAATACGCATCAAGTTTTATTTAATTTATCTTCGATTGTAATATCCCTCCCAGTTTGTTTACGATCAATTAGGGTTGCGTTATTATCCTTGTGATAACCCTTGATAGTTATTGGGCTGTTTGCTATGGTGCCCCAAACAATAAGCTTCTGTCTTCAAGAACATACCGAGATATTTATGAAACGAACAAAATGGCTGGATAAAAATAACCCGCAAAATCGAACGGCAGACCCGGAGTATCCTCAGAAGACGGCCTATTTTGGATATCAGAAAGTTCCGGCGGATAAAAAGGCTCAACGGGTATTGCAGCATTTTAATTCGGTCGCCCGAAAATACGATCTCATGAATACCCTGCTGAGCTTCGGGATTCATCATCTATGGAAGCGTACCGCCATTAAAACAATGACCTTGAACCCCGGAGACCGGGTGCTCGATGTATGCGGCGGAACCGGCGATCTGGCAATTCTGGCCGCCGAAACCGTCGGCGAGTCCGGCCGGGTGATCATATATGACATTAATCGGGCCATGATGGATGCCGGCCTACACAAGGTGAACCATTCCCCCTCGAGAAAACGCATAAGGTTCATTCAGGGAGATGCCGAACAGCTTCCTTTCCCGGATGGACACTTCGATGCCGCGATGGTGGGGTTCGGAATCCGTAATGTAACCCGAATGGATCAGGGATTTAAAGAGATGTGCCGCGTATTGAAACCCGGTGGGAAAATGATGTGCCTGGAATTTTCAAAACCGACGGCGCCCGTGTTCCGTTGGCTTTACGACATCTATTCTTTCCATGTGATGCCCCTGCTCGGCGAGCTCATCGTGGGATCCAGAAAGGCATACATGCATCTTCCCGAATCGATACGAACCTTTGCATTGCCCGATGAGCTGGCGGCCATTCTGAAACAAGTGGGTTTTTCACGAGTGACCGAACATAAACTTACCAACGGCATTGCCATGATACATTTAGCGGTCAAAGGTTGAATCATAGGGTGTAAAAATGAAATTGAACTGTGCGGAGCGCTGGGTGGTCAACAATCCACTGAGGGTTTTCCAGCAAAAGATTGAAATTAAATGGCTCAAAGGCATGATGTCCCTGAAGCCGGGCGCAAACATCCTGGAGGTGGGGTGCGGGCGGGGTGCGGGAGCAAACCTCATCTTCAAAATTTTTAAGCCGTCCCAGCTGCATATTCTGGATTTGGATTTTAAAATGATTCAGAAGGCAAAGACGCATCTTTCCGTTGCGTTGAAAGATGCTGTGAATATGTACGTGGGGGACGCCGTCGATCTCCCGTTCAAAACAGGGAGCCTGGATGCGGTTTTCGGATTCGGCTTTTTACATCATGTGCCGGACTGGCGCCAGGGTCTCTCTGAAATCGCCAGGGTTCTCAAACCCGCCGGCGTCTATTACATTGAAGAACTCTACCCTTCCCTTTATCAGAACGTTATCACCAAGCGAATCCTCCTCCACCCCGAACACGATCGCTTTATCAGCGGCGATTTTCGAACGGCACTGGATGAAGCGCACCTGCGCCTTGCGGATGCCTTTGAGCTAAAAAAAATGGGCATCCTGGGCGTGGCCGTTAAAGATTCTCTCTGAAATATTTAGTTGATTATTTCGCCAGACCTATACTTGATTTGACAAGTCCGAAATTCGTAAGGTAATCTCAATGCATCCCAATCGGTGCCGTCACTGAGGTAAAAAATGGATATCTGAAAAACGATCTCGACTGGATATTTACAGGACGAGCTTGATATCTATTGGTTTTAATGGATTTCATGTCGTGGCAAGATATCTGTAACGACAGGTTTACATAATTTTCTACTATTTTATAATATTCCTCCGCAAAGTAATTTAACTAACCTATTAATTTTCATAACCATACTCCTCTAACACGTATATTAACTACGCATTTTTTACCTTAAAAATCTTGTTGACACAGTTGGTTTCAAATATATAAAGTTCAAATATAAATACTTCTGCATCTTCCAAGGAGACATTTATCCTCGCACAAGCCCTTGGAAATTAATCTGCCATTTCCAAGGGCTTTTTCGCGAGGTTTGCCTTTTCAATAGATGCCATGAAGTAGCGTAAATATTTAAAATAACTTTGATTATATTGATAATGTTAAGTTTTTGATATATAATTATTAGACTTAAACTCTTTGTTTGCGAAATAAACGAAAATACGTAAATAAAATATCTATCACAGCGTTCTGTAAATTATAATAAATGGGGGAGTAATGTTTGGGTTCATAAAGAAATCGATTTTCTTTCTAATTGTGATTGGCTTGGCAATGGCGCTGAGTGGATGCGCTACAGTACACAAGGATGAGGTGCAGCCGGTCGACCAGAAGCCGGTTATTAGCAAGACGATAACAGAGGCACAATCAGCTTTCAAAGGGCTGAAACGCAAGGTGGCTATTGCTCGGTTCTCGAACGAAACAAAATACGGTCAAAGCTTCTTTTTGGATGCTAATAACGACCGAATCGGCAAACAGTGCGTGGATATCATGTCGGCGAAGCTGTTGGCTACGGAAAAGTTCATTGTTCTTGAGCGGGCGGACTTAGACAAGATTCAACGTGAGTTGAATCTTGGAAATGCCGAACAATTAAGAAACATGGCAGACTACCTGATTGTTGGGTCGGTAACCGAATTTGGACGAAAGGACCAGAGCGAGGTCGGGATTTTCAGTCGGGTTAAAAAGCAAACTGCATACGCCAAAGTGCACATACGTCTTATTGATGTGTATACAGGACAGATCTTGTATTCGGAAGAAGGTGAAGGCGAAGCGTACTCGGAAGCTGGAACTGTATTTGGTGTTGGCGAAAAAGCTGGCTACGACTCATCATTAAACGATAAAGTGCTGGAGGCAGCTATAACCAACTTGTCCTCGAACGTCATCGAAAACCTGCTGGACAAACAGTGGCGGGCTTATATCCTCGGATACGAAAATGACTTTTTCATCGTTTCCGGTGGCAAATCGCAAAATATAACGCCCGGAACGTTGTTCAAAGTCATCCAGGAAGGCAAAAAGATAAAGAATCCACAGACGAACATGTACGTCACCCTTCCAGGACAAAAAGTAGGAGAGTTAAAGGTGATTCAGTGTATCGGCGACACGGTAGAAAACGAAGTGTCATTGTGTACACTTGTTTCGGGAGATCTTAAGAAATATGTCGAGGCAAAAGATTTTTCCAAGCTGTTTATCCAGGAATAAAAAAAAGGTGAAAGCTCATGACAAAATGGATCATTTTGGCAATGGCAGTCATACCGATGCTTGTTGTATCAGGTTGCGGCTACCAAGAAGGCATAAGGCAACCTGACAGACAAAGCTACATATGGTTTAGTGGCGAAACCAGAGAGGCCGTGGCAATTATTGACGACAATGAGCCGTTTAAAGTGGAACAGACTTCCTATGTGGATAGCGAGACAGGGGAGAGGGTATCCAAACAGGGGCGTACGCTGTATCAGGTAAAGCCGGGCAAGCATGAAATCGTAGTCAAAAAGGGTGGGCAGGTGGTTGTACATCGTGATTTGATGATCGGTGCGGGTACAACCAAGGAGGTCCGGGTTCCATGAAATCAAACATGATAAAATTAATGGCGATTTTGGCGGCTGTTCTGTTTTGCTTCGGCTGTTCAGCGAAAAAGCAGATGTATTACTGGGGGGACTACTCTGACTCTCTGTATCATGCCAAGAAAAATCCGGGTGTCGAGTCTTTAGCTAAGCACAAAGAGGAGTTGGAAAATATTGTTGAAGAATCGAAAAGCCGAAATCTGCGGATACCACCAGGTGTTTGTGCCGAATTAGGTTACCTATATGCTGCTAATAATAATACGAAAAAGGCAATTGAACTTTTTCAGATGGAAAAACAGACTTACCCTGAATCAACAATTTTGATGGAAAGATTAATCATGCAGACTGAAAAACGGGCTTCGGATGATGACCCTTCTAAAAAAACATCCGTAGAAAAATCGATCGAGCAAGAAAAATCTATTGGGGGAAGCACAAATGAGTAGGTTAATAAAAAGGATGCTGGTTTCAGGCATATTGCTGGCACTAGCGGTCATAGTTGTCGGGTGTGCTCCTAAGGCTACAACCAAGGGCGTTTCGTTTCCCCTGATGTATGAAGAAACACCTTTAACAATCTTAATACTACCCCCTATGAATGAGTCAACAGCAGCCGAGGCAAAGCAATATTATGCGACAACAGTTCAAGAGGTGTTGTCATACTGGGGATATTATGTATTCCCGTACGAAATCACATCCGACATTTTAAAGATGGAAGGTATTTATGACGCAGAGTTAATACGAAGCGTACCTTTGGCAAAATTCCGGGAATATTTCGGTGCCGATGCCGTGCTGTATACGACTATAAAAAAATGGGATCTGCAGTATATGGTCTTGGCAGCAAATCTGACAGTATCTATTGATGAGGAGTTAAAATCAACAAAAACGGATCAGACGCTTTGGACATATAACGGAACAGTAGTAGTTGATTTGTCTGGAGGCAATACAGGTGGAGGACTCGCAGGGTTGATTGTTAAAGCAGTTATAACTGCAGCCAATTCAGCCATGGCCGATTATGTTCCCTATGCAAGGCAGGCAAACCGTCGTGCACTCTCATCCTTTCCATTCGGTAAATATCACCCAGATTTTATGACAGATCAAAGCATGCAGTTTATAGATCAGTCACCTGAAAAAGCTAAATAGTTCCCGTCCATAAATCGGCATATTTCGCCTTATGAAAAACTTAAAAAATAAGAGTTGAGCAGTTTTAATCTAAACTGCCAACCGTTATCGTCTACTTAAAGAGAATTTTCTCATTTAAGGCTTTTTTTGAAAACAGTACTCCTATTTGTTTAGGGGCCGCAGTAGTTTTTCAAGACTACTATGATAGTTGTTTTCGAG